>JBBQRS010000041.1:0-38312 GCA_038214535.1 Anaerolineae bacterium | reverse complement strand
TTCAGCCGGTTTGGCGATAAACACGCACCCAACCGGCTGAAGCCTCGACTCCGGGAATTCAGGTTTTCCCTGCGCGCTTCATGGGGGCCATTGTGGTAAAATGACCCCATGCACGATTCGTCCGGTCGAACCGGATCGCGGTTCGACCTTCTTCTACTGACTCTCATCACCCTGCTGGCGGCGTTCCTGCGCTTCTATCGCCTGGACGCCACCCCGCCGGGCTTCCATTACGACGAAGCCTACGAGGCGCTTGAGGCATGGCGGGTGATGACCGTCTCCGGCTATCACCCCGTCTTCTTCTCCGGCAACTTCGGCGTCGAGCCGCTCTTCGTTTACCTCACCAGCATCGCCTTCCGCATCTTCGGCGCGGACCCGCAGGTCATGCGCGGCGTGGCGGCCCTGATCGGCACGTTGACGGTCCCGCTCATCTACGGCCTGGGGCGGGAACTGGTCGCGTGGCGCGTGGGAGCGGCGGCGGCCACACCGCTCTTCGCCGCGCTGGTGCTCGCCATCATGCGCTGGCACATCCTCTTCAGCCGCGTGGGCATCGAGCCGATCCTCGTGCCGCTCGAACTGACGATCATCCTGTGGGCCTTCTGGCGCGGGATGCGCACGCGCAGCCCGGTCTCGTGGGCCGTGGCGGGCGCGGTCACGGGGCTGGGGCTGTATACGTATCCCGCCGGGCGGCTTTTCCCCCTCGTGATGCTCGGCTTACTTGCGCTCGTCGCGTTGCAACGCCGCGATCTCTTGCGCACCAACCTGCGCGGCGTCCTCATCGCCGGCGTCGTCGGCGCGCTGGTCATTACGCCCATCGCCTGGCACTGGTTCCAACACCCCGATCAATTCCTGCTGCGCACCAGCCAGATCGCCGCCGGGGTGGGCGACACGCCGGAATCCGGCCCGGTCAGCAGCATCGTCCCGACGCTGGCGATGTTCAACTTCCGCGGCGATCTCGACCCGCGCAACAACATCCCCGGCGCGCCCGCCCTCGATGTCCTGATGAGCATCCCCTTCTTCATCGGCATCCTGGTCGCGCTGCGCGGCTGGCGGCAGCCCATCTGGACGGGGTTGCTCTTGACCCTGGGCGTAATGTTGCTGCCGACGCTCCTGAGCGAGTTCGCGCCGCATTTCCGGCGCGCGCTGGGCGCAACGCCCGTCGTCGCGGTGTTGTGCGGCGTGGGGCTGGGCGCAATCCTGGGCCGCACGACCGATGGGAAACGTCCGGCGACGCCGATCCCCTGGCGCGTGGAGGCTGCCGGCGCAGACCCGGTCGAAGCGGCGCAACGCATGGCGCAACTACAACAACTGGGCCGGGCCACCGTCGTCGCGGCGATCATCGCCGGCAGCGCCGTGCTGAGCATCACCGGATACTTTGCAAAGTGGGCGCGTGACCCGGCGCTTTTCTACGCCTACGACGAAGGGCTCTGGCAGATCGGCGCTTATGGGCTGGCGCACCCGGCGGACGCGGCGCTCCTCGTGACGCCGCGCTCGGCCGGAGACATGACCCTGGCCTTCGCCTGGCGCGACGGCCCGTCTGCGCGCTACTTCGACGGTCGCCACGCCGTGCTCATCCCGGCAGGCGTCTTCGCCGGGGAAAGAGCCGACTACGTGATCATCGAGCACGAAGACTTCCGCAGCGCCGGCCTGTTGACGGAATTGTTCCCTGCCGCGCAGGAAACCGCCGTTTTCGATGATCGAACCGGCGCACCCTACGCGCGCGTCCTCACCGTGCCGGGCGGCGCAGCAATGGCGCGCACGCCGCAACACGCCGCAGATGTGCGCTGGCCCGAATTCGATCTACAGGGTTATGACCTCAATCTGGAAACCTACAAACCCGGCGAGATCGTCTATCTCCAGTTGTGGTGGGCGGTCAAGGGCGCGCCCGCAACCGATTGGACGGTCTTCACCCATATCATCGGCCCACCTGGGGCGGACGGCGCAACCCAATGGGCCGGCAGCGACGCACAACCCGGCCAGGGCAGCCTGCCGACCACCGCATGGCGGCCCGGCGACCTGATCCTGGACGAATATCAGATTCTTTTACCGGAGAATATCCCGCCCGGTGAGTATCAGATCGAAGTCGGTCTGTATAATTCGGCGACCGGCGGCGTTCGCGCGCAAACCATCGAGCCGGACGGCGCAGATCACATCATTCTGGGGACAATCAACGTAGAGTGAGCGACAAATATCGTTCTGTGCTGGCGCTGCACGGCGACCGGCACTGGTGGATTGCAGGGATGCGCCACGTCGTCGGCGCAGTGTCCGGCCCGGCGCAGGGCCGCGTCCTGGATATCGGGTGTGGGCCGGGCTGGGATCTGGTCGAGCTGCCTGCCGGCGTGCGCGGCGTCGGCCTCGACCGCAGCGCGGCGCACATCTTCTATCGCCCGCTGGTGTTGGGCCAGGCGTCCCGGCTCCCCTTCGCGAACGCCACCTTCGACCGCGTCCACGCCCTCGACCTGCTGGATCAGCGCGAAGTCCAGCCCGCGGCGGCCCTGCTAGAGATGTATCGCGTGCTACGTCCGGGTGGGCTGGTCGTCATCCGCGTCCCGGCCTATGCCTGGCTGCAAGGCCCACACGATGTATTTTGGGGGGGCGAGCGCCGCTTCACCCGCGGCCAGCTCGAAACATTGGTGTGCGCGGCGGGTCTGGAAGTGCATCGGCTGACCTACGCCAACACGCTCTTCTTCCCGGCAGCCATGACCAGCCGCCTGCTGGCGCGCGCCGGGCTGGGCAGCGGGGTAGATGTGCGCCCTTTGCCCGATCCCCTCAACCGGTCACTGCTCGATCTGCTCGATGCGGAAGCGCACTGGTTACGCGGCCACGATTTGCCCTTCGGCCTCTCGTTGCTGTGCGTCGCAGAGCGCGCGGAGCCGCCCCGATGAAGTCATCGCGTTCGACCACCCGGGCGACCTGGCTCGCGCCCGCGCTCCTGTTCGGCCTCGCCCTGGCGCTACGTCTCTATCATCTGACCTATCACAGCCTGTGGTTCGATGAGGTGATGAGCACCGTCTGGGCCGCGAAGCCCGTCGGTCAGATCTGGCGCGTCGGCCTGGCGCTCGTGGAAGACAAACACCCTCCGCTCTACTACCTGATGCTGCACGGTTGGTCGGGTCTCTTCGGGGGCAGCGATATCGCCGTGAGGACGCTGGGCGCGATCCTCGGCGCGTTCGCCGTCTTGCCCGCGCACGGCATCGGCCTGCGGCTGGGCGGGCGCGTTGCGGCGGTCATGGGGGCGCTCTTCGTCGCGCTGAATCCGTTCCTGATCTGGTACAGCCAGGAAGCGCGCATGTTCATGCCCGCAACGACCTTCGCGCTCATCGGTCTCTATGGCATCGTGCGGCTGGCCGATGATGCAGGTAGCGGGCGCGCCGGTTTGTTGTGGGCCGCCGCGTGCATTGTCTTCGGCTTCACCGCCGCGCTCTACACCTATCTCTTCAGCGCCTTCCTGTTGCCGGTAGCGTTCGTCTGGTTGATCATCATCGCGTGGCGCACGCGTGGCAATGCGGGATTCGCGCGGATCAGCCTGACGGGGCTGTTCGCCCCGGGTCTGGTCGGGCTGCTCTTCCTGCCGCTGGCGCGGTCGGCCTGGCTGGTCAGCGGGGCCGAGTCCGAGCCGGGCAAGGCGTTCTCCGGGATGCTGCCCCCGCTTCTGGCCTTGATGCAGGTTTACACGCTGGGGTGGCCGGACTGGCCGCAGGGGGTCAAACAGTTTTTGACCGGCATAGCCATGATCCTGGCGCTTGCCGGGCTGTTTTTGGCCCCTGAGCCTGAACCCGACGAACCCCTCTACCCGGCGACGCGCCCGGTGGGCGGGCTGCTGCTGGCAGTCTGGCTGGCATTGCCGGTGCTGGCGGGCGGATTTTTGCTCTCGCGTGACCGCACGGTGTTCGCCGAAACGCGCTACTTCATCTTCATCGTCCCTGCCCTTTGTCTGAGCTGGGGGCGCGCAGCGGGGTGGCTACTAACGCAGCGCCGGGCCGTCGCGCTGGTCGCGGTCGCGCTCGCCCTCACGGTGAACGTCGTCGCCTTGCCCTATCTCTGGTCGCCGGAGAACCGCAAGGAAGCCTGGCGCGAGGCCGCCGCCTTCGTGGAGAGCCACGCCGGGCCGAACGACGCCATTCTGATCCAGGCAGATTACGTGCATCCGGCCTTCGAGCGCTATTTCCGCGGCGCGCAACCGGTGTTCTATCCGTTCACCGATCCGCTTTCGTCCGGCGAGCAGATCGAAGCCCCGCTCGAAGGGCTTGCGGAGTTCGATGCCGTCTGGTTGGTGCAGTCGCACGCCGACGAGCTTGACCCGCATGGGCTGGTTACCCACTGGTTCGCCGCGCGTGACCCCCTCATCACCGAGGTGTTCCCGCCGGGCATCGCGATTCGCGGCTATTTGCAAAATGATAACCCGGACTCCGTTCCGCAAGGGCTACAGAGCGGCGGCGAAGCGGCGGACGCAGGCGTCCGCTTGCTGGGCTGTGCTTTCCAGCCGGTGCGCCTCTCGGCGACTGACGACCTGTTTCACCCGCCGAGCAACTGGATTCATGTGAGGACGTATTGGACGCCGACCGGCTCCGCCGCGCAGTTGCCACACCTGCCGGTCGCTCAACTGTTAGATGACTCCGGTCAAGTTTGGGGGCAGAGCCTGGAGCGCGTCGGCAACAGCTTTGAGCGCAACCCGGCGGCAGATTGGGCCGCGGGCGAGATCGTGCGGGCCGACTTCGAGGTTAACCTCAACCCGGCGACGCCCCCCGGCGTCTACCGGCTGAGCGTCAACCTGCGCAACGATGCGAACGAAACGCTACCCTGCGGCAATGTTGAGATTACCAAATGAACCCCTGCGCTGTGACACGGCGGGCGTTTTCGGTTATCATGGCGTAATCATGGCTAACCCGCTTTCGCTCACGGTCGTGTTACCGACCTACAACGAGCGCGAGAACATCCCGATCCTCATTGACGGCATCCTGCAACACGTGCGCGAACCGGTACAGGTGCTGGTCGTAGACGACGACTCGCCCGACGGCACGTGGCAGGTGGTGGAAGGCATCGCGCAGCACAATCCGCGCGTCCATTTGCTGCGGCGCACCGACGCCCGCGGCCTGACCTCGGCCATCTGGGCCGGCATTCAAGCCGCAGATACCGACGCCGTTTCGTGGATGGATTGCGACCTGGCGATGCCGCCGGAGGTCATTCCGCAACTGCTGGCGCGGCTGGAAGACGGCGCGGACATCGCCCTCGGGTCGCGCTACGTGGCGGGCGGCAGCGACCCCGGCCACAGCCTGATGGCGCGCGCCTTTTCCGTCACCATCAACACGGCCGCTTCAACCCTGTTGGGCCGAGGCGTGCGCGATTACACCAGCGGGTTCGTCGCCGCAAAGCGCAACGTCTTCGATCGAATTCAGTTGCGCGGCGATTACGGCGAGTATTGCATTGATCTGCTGGCACGCGCGCAAATGCTGGGCCTGCGCGTGGACGAAGTCCCCTATGCCTGCGGCGCGCGCTTCTCCGGCAAATCGAAGACCGGCGGTAACACCCTGGACTATGTGCGCCGAGGACGCAAATACGTTGCAACGGTGTTCGTCCTGGCGGGGCAACGGCTCCGTGACGGGACCAACCCGGATCACGCCTAAAACCGTAAATTTAGCCCCTCGTGGGCGCTGTTCACTACGCTGGTAGTCTAGCCCCTCGTGGACGCCCACTCGCGACACCTACAAGGGGCTAGACTACGAGTCAAAAATAGAATTTCCGTACAGGAGTCTGGAAGAGCATGTTACAACCGCATGAATTGTCACTGGAAGAGATGGGCGATCTGGCCGACATCATCCCCGGCCAGGAACCCGTGTTGCAGGCGGCGGTCAACCCAATCCCGCAATTCGGCGCGACCCCGCGCCGCCCCATCATCCCGGTCTGCGAGCCGACGCTGAGCGGCAACGAGTTGAAGTACATCACCGACGCCGTGGAGACCAACTGGATCTCGTCTGCGGGCAGCTACATCCGCCGGTTCGAGAACCTTTTCGCCGAGAAGGTGGGGACGCGCTACGGTGTGGCCTGCGCCAACGGCACGGTCGCCCTGCACCTTGCCCTGGCGACCCTCGGCATGGAGCCGGGCGATGAGGTCATCATTCCTACCTTTACGATGATCGCGACCGCCAACTCGGTCACCTACCTCGGCGCGAAGCCGGTGCTGGTGGACGCCGAACCCTGCACCTGGAACATGGATGTCGAGCAGATCGAGTCCAAGATCACCCCACGCACGCGCGCCATCGTCCTCGTGCACACCTATGGCCACCCCGTAGATATGGATGCGCTGAACGCGATTGCGTCGAAACACAGGCTGTTCGTGCTGGAAGATGCCGCCGAAGCGCACGGCGCGCTTTACAAAGATCGCCCCGTGGGCAGCCTGGGCGACGCGGCCAGCTTCAGCTTCTACGGCAACAAGATCATCACCACCGGCGAGGGCGGCATGGTGACGACGAATCGCGAGGATGTCGCCAAGCTGGCCTGGAACCTGCGCGACCACGCCTTCAGCCACGAGCGTCACTTCTGGCACAAGTATCTCGGCTATAACTATCGCATGACCAACTTGCAGGCGGCGATCGGCCTCGCGCAGACCGAGCAGTTGGAGCAATTCGTGGACGCCCGGCGCGCCAATGCCGCGTACTACACGCAACTGTTGAGCGAGATTCCCGGCATCGTGACGCCGCCCGAGGCCTCGTGGGCGAAGAACGTCTTCTGGATGTACGGCATCCTGCTGGAGGAAGAATTCGGGTTAACGCGCGACCAGTTGCGGCAGGGCCTGGCGAAGCGCGGCATCGAGACGCGCACCTTCTTCATCCCGATGCACTGCCAGCCAATCTACTTCGACCAGTATCGCGGCGAGCGCTACCCGGTCTCCGAGGACCTGTGCAAACGCGGCCTCTATCTGCCCTCGGCGTCGAACCTCACGCGCCAGGACATCGAGGCGGTTGTCCAGGCCGTGCAGGAATGCCGAGCCGAGGCAGGGGTATAACGAGACACCCGTGGAGTGCGCATCCTCAGATGCGCATCTGAGGATGCGCACTCCACGGACAATAGAATTTGCTCCAGCAGCACATTATCAGGTTAAATAATCAGCGCCGGAAGCTTCTCGCTTCCGGCGTTTGTTTTGATTCTTCTACCCGTTAAAACTACTCGGTCAACGCCTCAGGCTGCGGCGCGGGCGGGCGGTAAAGATCGTTCGACACTGCCGGAATGGTGAACGGGGCCGAACCGACAACCGGCGTCGTGCAATACGGGCAGACCACCCAGTTCAGTTCCAGCGGCCGGTTGCAGGCCTCGCAGGTACGGCGCAACTCCATCCGACAGTGCGGGCAGACCAACCATTCCGGTTCAGTGACGGTCTGGCAAGAGGGACACGCCCGGCGCACAGTGATATCGCGCAACAGGGCCTCTTCTTCGAGCTGCCGGTCGTACACCTCGGCCAATGTCTCATGTGGCCGCAACAGGAAGTAGAGCAGCCAGCCGATTGGCCCGGTGATCAACACCAGCAGGGTCGCCAGGATCCACGCAAAGACATCAGAAGTGCGCGAACGAATATCGCGGAAGGTCCAGATGACCAGACCGATCCAGAACGCGACCAGCAGCGCGGTCATCACCGCAACGATGATCTCCAACACGATGGCGATGGAATTGAGTAGTTCGCTTGGAAGTTGCATCCGAGACTATACCTCAAACCGCCCGAACAAGCAGGCGCTTACTCCATACTATGATTGTTGCGTCGCCTTATCAGTCCCCACGGAAGGGAGCCTGAGCCGGACGAACCGAACAATAATAGCATAATCGGGCGCTTTCGGCAACTTGGGGGCGGGGCGCGTCAAAGCAGCGGATAGAAACGGATAAGCGGATAAAACGCACTGCCCATCCGCTTATCCGTTTCTATCCGTTGCCCCGAAATCACAAAAGCCTCGCAATTTGGTTCAGACCACCGCGCGGGGTATAATGACCTCCGTCACGCGGAGACAGGAGTACCCATTGGCCGAACTTAACGACATCATCGAGGGCATCCGTCAGGACCTGACGCTCAAGAATCAGGTGCGCGATCTGACGCTGAGCCGCAGCCGCGAGCTGATCCGCCTCTGTGCGCTCAGCATCCGCGCGATTCACCGGCACGACTGGGCCGAGGCGGAAGGGCTCTTGCAGACGGCCCGCGACGCCGCCGGCGCGATGACCGCCGACCTGGAACTCTATGCTGACCTCAATGGCGCGGGCTATACCCAGGATGCGTTGAAAGAACTGGTCGAGGCGCACGCCCTGTACGCGTTCGTCGGCGCAGGCGAGCTGCCTGCGCCCGAAGACTTGGGCGTCCCCGCCGCGGCCTATCTGAACGGGCTGGCCGAAGCCGCCAGCGAATTACGCCGTTTCGTCCTCGACCTGATCCGGCTGGGTCGCGTGACCGAGGCGGAACCCTATCTGGATCGGATGGACGAGATTTACAGCCACATGGTGACCATGGATTTCCCCGACGCCCTCACCGGCGGGCTACGGCGCACCACCGACATGCTGCGCGGCGTGCTGGAGCGCACCCGGGGCGATCTCACTCTGTCTGTGCGCCAGGAAGAGCTCCAGGCCGCGCTGAGCGCGTTCGAGCAACGCGTCTCCGGCGCAGACCAGCATCTTTAAGCGCGCGGCATGGCTGGAATTTCCCATCGGACTTTAACCACCTCATGAAACGTTCATTGCTCAGTGCAACCGGCAAACGCGCCGCCCCGGTGCTCCTGCTGGCTGCGGCCCTGCTGATCGGCTTGACCGCCAGCGTATGGGCCGCCTGGGGCAGTAATCTGCGCGGCGGCCTCTTCAGCAACTTGCAGGCGGGCCTCACGCCCACGCCGACCCGGACGCCCCGACCCGAGACGCCGGAGTCGCAGATTGCAACGGTCGAACTGGTGATCGTCGCGCCGACCGCCACCCCCACATCCATCCCTGCAACGCCCGTTCCCGAAGTATCGCCCACTCCGGTCGAAATGCCGCCGTTGCTGGCGCAAGTGGTCAAAGACTACGGCCTCGACCCCGCGCGGCGCTTCGTCGTCGTGGATGTCAGCGACCAGATGATGTACGTCTGGGATCCGGGCGCGCCGGTGCGCCAGATGCCCGTCAGCACGGGCGACACCACGCGTGGCTATCGCACGCCCGCCTGGTACGGCCTCGTAGGGGTCTACTGGGGTACCTTCCAGACCCGCGGCGTCTATGCCGATGAGGGCTGGTATCTGTATCAGGACTCCGGCGACATCCTTGTGCATAGCGCCCCCTACAAGCTGGTGAACGGCGAAAAAGTCTATCAGGAGATGGACGCGCTGGGCAACTACCCCGCGTCGCGCGGCTGCATCCGCCTCGCCCCTGAAGATGCCCGCTGGTTCACCGAATGGTCTCCCGAGGGTGCGCCCTTCATCGTCCTGCCCCGCAACGAAGGCTGACCCACCCGGTCGGCCGGTTCTGTGCGACAACAATCAGCATATCCGTCGCACTCCATTTGCTCCCAAGATCCAAGGAGGGTACCGTGGTTGAAATCCTGAGCCGTGAGATTCGTTTGAGACGCCGGCCTACCGGTCTGCCAGACGAGGATGACTTTGAATTGGCAACCGTGTCGGTCCCCGAACTGCAACCCGGCGAACTGCTCGTGCGCAACAGTTACATGTCGGTAGACCCCTATATGCGCGGGCGCATGAACGCGGGCAAGAGCTACACTTCGTCCTTCGAGATCGGCGAACCGCTGACCGGCGGCTGTGTCGGGCAAGTTGTGGCGGGACTCAATGACCGGTTCCAGATCGGCGATTATGTGGCGAGTTCCCTGGGGTGGCGCGAATACTTCATCTCGGATGGTAGCAATCTGAGCCAGATAGACCCTCACGTAGCGCCGATCCAGGCCTATCTGGGTGTGCTCGGCATGCCGGGCCTGACCGCCTATGTCGGCCTTCTGGACATCGGTCGGCTGAAGGCAGGCGAAACAGTCTTCGTATCAGCCGCCTCCGGCGCAGTTGGCGCGGTGGCCTGCCAGATCGCCAAACTCAAGGGCTGCCACGTGATCGGAAGCGCCGGATCGCCGGCCAAGGTCGCCTGGCTGCTGGACGAGGCCGGCGTGGATGCCGCGTTCAACTACCGGGAGGTGACCGATCTGACCGCCGAGCTGGGCCGCCACTGCCCCCGGGGCATTGATGTCTACTTCGAAAACGTCGGGGGCGCGCACCTCGAAGCGGCCTTGCAACACATGAACAACTACGGCCGCATCGCGGTATGCGGCATGATCTCCCAGTACAACGCGACCACACCGGAGCCTGGGCCGCGCAACCTGGCGCTGGTGATCGGGAAACGCCTGACGCTCCAGGGATTCCTCGTCTCCGATCACGCCGACCGGCAGCCCCAGTTCCTCGCCGACATGACGCAGTGGCTTGCGAGCGGTCAGATCAAGTGGGAAGAGACGGTCGTCGAAGGCATCGAACGCGCACCCCAGGCGCTGATCGGCCTGTTCAAGGGTGAGAACGTCGGCAAAATGCTCGTCAAGGTCGGCCCGGATCCCGCTTAGAGGTAAAGTGCAACGCACTCTTGATAAACGCTCTAAACCCGCCCGACAGTTATCCGGGCGGGTTTTCTTATCAGGAACGCTGCGACTTACTTGCTCCGGCGAGTAGCTCCAATGTGGCACAATTCCCCGATCTTCGTCCCCCATGGATAGTATGGCCCCAGCAACTCTATATATTTCATAGCAAATGGCGTCCCCAAACCGCGCCGAAGTGTGGACTTATCGCCGGACTTGGACTATAATTCTCCCCATCGAATGACCGGAATGGAGGCGCGACGCGTGTATCAGGCTCCCCGCGGCACCCAGGATATTCTCCCTGCCGACCGCCCATATTGGCGCTATGTCACCGAACAGATGCAGCAGGTTGCATCGCTGTTCGGCTTCCAACAAATTGATACGCCCATCTTCGAGGAGACGGCGTTGTTCGTGCGCGGCGTCGGCCAGGGCACGGACATCGTGGACAAGGAAATGTACTCCTTCGAGGACAAAGGCGGCGCGGAGATCACGCTGCGGCCCGAGTTCACCGCCGGGATCATGCGCGCCTACATCGAGCATGGGATGCACGTACTGCCCCAGCCGGTCAAGCTCTATTCCATCGGCCCGATCTTCCGCTACGAGCGCCCCCAGGCGGGCCGCTACCGGCAGCATCACCAGTTCAACGTCGAATCGGTCGGCGAACAGGACCCCGCGGTAGATCTAGAGATCATGAGCCTCGCGTGGACGCTGCTCAGCAGGCTCGGCTTCAAGGGGCTGAACTTTCAGATCAACTCGACCGGCTGCCCCAAATGCCGCCCCGCCTATCGCCAGGCGCTGATAGACTATTTCAAACCGCATGAGGCACGCCTCAACGAAACCGACCGGCGGCGCTTGAGCATCAACCCGTTGCGCCTGCTCGATTCCAAAGAGGAAGCGGCCCAGCCGTTGCTCGGCGACGCGCCGCACAGCGTGGATTATCTGTGCGAGGAGTGCGCGACCCACTTCAACACCCTCCGGTCGTATCTGGATGCCCTGGGGATGCCGCACACGGTGAACTTCCGGCTCGTGCGCGGGCTCGACTATTACACCAAGACGGTCTTCGAGATCTGGGCGGAAGGGATCGGCGCGCAGGCCGCGGTGTGCGGCGGCGGGCGCTATGACGGCCTCGTCGAGGAATTGGGCGGCCCGCCCACCCCCGGCATCGGGTTCGGCATGGGCATCGAGCGCGTGATCCTCAGCCTGAAGGAGCAGGGCATCGAGCCGCCGCCGTTGCCCGCGCCCCACGTGCAAGTGTCCGCGCTGGGCGAGGCGGCGCGCATCCCCGCCATCAAGCTGGTGCGCGCCCTGCTCGACGCCGGCATCGGCGCGCAACTCGCCTTCGGCGGGCGCAGCCTGAAGTCACAACTGAAGACCGCCAACAAGGCCGGCATGGCCTACACGCTGATTCTTGGCGATGACGAGCTTGCCAAGGACATCGTCATCGTGCGCGATATGTCCAGCAGCGAGCAAACGCCGGTGGCGACCGATCAGGTCGTTACCTGGCTGATGGAGCGGCAATGACAACGCCTGATTCGCTGCCGGTTGAAACGATGCCATCGAGTGATTCTCTCGCAACGCCGCCCGAACGCATCGGCATCCTGTATCACCCCATGAAGCCGGAATCGCTGGTCATTGCCGAACAGATGTCGGCCAGTCTGGGCGACTGCGACTGCTCCGTGTGGACCGGCTCTGCGTGGGACGAACCCGAAGCGTTGGCGCACGTGGCCGATCTCGACCTGCTCATCACGTTGGGCGGCGACGGCACCATCCTGCGCGCGGCGCGCCTGGGCAGCGAAAGCGGTGTGCCGATCCTGGGCGTCAAGCTGGGGCGCGTCAGCTTCCTGGCCGACGTGCCGCCCGACGCCTGGCAAGAGCCGCTGAGGAAAGTGCTGGCAGGCGATTACTGGATCGAAGAGCGCATGTTGCTCGATGTGACCCTGTCGCGCGCCGCCGATGCGGGCAAGAACCACAACTACATGGCGTTGAACGACGTGGTCATCAGCCGCGGCGGGCTGGCGCGCCTGATCAACGTGCAGACCTGGGTGGACAGCAGTTATCTGACGACCTACCGCGCCGACGGCGTGATCGTTTCCACGCCGACCGGCTGCACGGGCTACGCGCTGGCCGCGGGCGGGCCGATCCTGCCGCCCGAACTCAAGAACATCCTCCTGATCCCGATCTGCCCGCATCTGAGCCTGGACCGCCCGGTCGTGCTGTCGCAGGGCGCGACCGTCGCCTTCGAGGTGCAGGCCGACCACCCGCCCATCCTGACGGTGGACGGCCAGTTCGAGGTTCATCTTGTGGCTGGCGACCGCGTGGAAGTCAAAGCCAGCCGCCACGTCGGTCGCTTCCTGCACGTCGAAAATCGCGACTATTTCTATCGGACGCTGATGGATCGTCTGCGCTGGCGCGTTTCATAATACTGAGGATCTATCCGGATACGGATAATGACCACGGAAAACACGGAAAAAGCAGAGATAGATTCATTCCGTGTATTCTGTGTATTCCGTGGTAGAAGAATTTTCGGATAGACACCTACCTGGGATAGCATGACCGAGACAACCCAAACCCCTACAACTCTTGATACCCTCTACTGCGCGAACCACCCCGGCAGAGAGACCATGTTGCGCTGCAACCGGTGCGACAAACCCATCTGCGTGGATTGCGCCGTGCAGACCCCCGTCGGCTATCGCTGTCGCGAGTGTGTGCGGGCGCAAAAGGCCAACTATTACAACGCCAAACCCGCCGACGCCGTCATCGGCGCGCTGATTGCGCTGGCGATGGGGGCCGCCTTCGGTGTGCCCGCCTATCTGTTGCTGCGCCTGTTGGGGTTCTTCGGCTTCATCGCGGCCTTCTTCGCCGGCCCTGCCGCCGGTGGCCTCGTCGCTGAGATGATCCGCCGTGCGCTGAACAAGCGCCGGGTGCAATCCCTCAAATGGCTGGCCCCGTTAGCTTACGTGCTAGGCGTGTTGTTCGTCGGCATCTTCGTCTTTGCCGGATTCCCCGGCGTCTTCTTCCGCTGGGATGTCCTGATCTTCGCCGGTCTGGGCGCTGCCACCATTTCAGCGCGGATGTTATGAGCCGGATCTGGTCGGGCGGCTGGCCGTCAACGTTCAGCGCCCTGCGCAGCGCGAATTACAGGCGCTGGTTTGCCGGTCAGACGGTCTCCTTGATGGGGACCTGGATGCAATCTGTGGCCCAGGGCTGGCTGGTCTACGACCTGACCGGCTCCAAGTTTGCCCTCGGCGCGGTCTCCTTTGCGGGCACCATTCCCACCCTCTTCCTGATGCTGCCCGCCGGCGTGTGGGTAGATCGCGTCTCCAAGCAACGGCTTCTGGTCATCACGCAAAGCATGATGATGCTGCTCGCGTTCACGCTGGCCCTCCTGACCGGGTCGGGCCGGATCGAGGTCTGGATGGTGGCCGGCGTCGCCCTGGTGACCGGGTTCGTCACGTCGTTCGATGCGCCCGCGCGCCTGGCGCTGGCCGCCGAACTGGTGGACGACCGGCGCGATCTGCAGAACGCCATCGCCCTGAACGCCACCATGTTCAACATGGCGCGCATCGTCGGCCCGGCGTTGGGCGGCATCGCGCTGGCGCTGCTCGGCGCGGCGTGGTGCTTCGGGCTTAACGGCCTGACGTTCCTCGCCGTGATCGTCGCGCTGATCGGGATGCAGTTTCCGCCGATTGTCTCGCCCGGCAAACCGTCGCGCCGCTTGAGCGCCGAACTTGGGGAGGGCTTGCGCTACGTGCAGCAGACGCCAATGGTGCGCAACATCATCCTGCTGATGGCCGTTTCATCGTTGTTCGCCATGTCCTACGCCGTTCTGTTGCCCGCGTATGCCGTGGATGTCCTGAATGTGGGTGAGGCAGGCCTGGGAGCGCTGAACGCGGCGGTCGGCGCGGGCGCGCTGGTGGGCGCGCTCGCCGCGGCGACGATGAGCAACACCCCCAACAAGGGGATGCAAATCACCGTGGGTAGCCTGATCTTCCCCACCGCACTCATTGGGCTGGCCTTCACACACCTGTTCCCCCTGGCGCTCGTCATGCTGGCGCTGGCGGGGTTCGGCGTGGTCACCCAGAACGCAGTCGCCAACACGCTGGTGCAATCCGTCGTGCCCGATGCGTTGCGCGGCCGGGTCACCAGCATCTACTCACTGATGTTTTTCGGCGCTGCGCCCTTCGGCGCGCTGCTTTCGGGGTCGTTGGCGCAATGGTTGGGCACAGCGATGGCGATTGCGATTTGCGCGGGCATTTCATTGATCTTTGCATTGGGCCTCCTCTTGTTCGTGCCAGACTTCAGGAAAGCCCAGGTTTCTATCGCATAATATTTTGAGGTAAAACGGGTTCGTTATGCTCTCAGAACTTCGCATCCGTGATCTGGCAATCATCGAATCGTTGGATTTGAACTTCGCTCCTGGCTTCAACGTGTTGACGGGCGAAACGGGCGCGGGCAAATCCATCATCATCGATGCCGTCGGGCTGTTACTCGGCGACCGCGCCTCGCCCGAGATGGTGCGCGCCGGGGCCGACCGCACCGAAGTGGAAGGCGCGTTCCGCGTCAGCCCCGTCGTGGCCGAGCGGCTGGCCCCGTTGCTTGAGGCGAGCGGGCTGGAAGGCGACGAGCACGACTGGGTCGTGTTGGCGCGCGAGGTACGCGCCAACGGGCGCTCGATTGCGCGCGTCAACGGGCGCTCAGTGCCGGTCGCCATGCTGGGTGAAGTGGGCAGCCTACTGGTTGACGTACACGGCCAGGGCGAGCATCTCTCCCTGTTGCGCGAGCGGGAACACATCGGCTTGCTCGACCGCTATGCCGGGCTGCACGGGAAACAGGTGGAACTGGCGGCCCTGGTGCAAGAGTTGCGCCGCGTGCGCCGTGACCTGGAAAGCCTGCGCAAAGGCGAACGGGAACGCGTGCGCCGGATTGACCTGCTCAGCTATCAGGTGGAAGAAATCACCACGGCCCGCCTGCGCCCCGGCGAGATGGCCGAGCTTGAGACGGAGCGCGTCCGCCTGGGCAGCGCCGAACAACTCGCCGCCCTGGGGGCCGAGGCGCTGGCCCTGTTACAAGGCAGCGAGGACGAGCGGGCGGGCGCGCTGGACGCGCTGGGCATGGCCGAAGGCTCACTGGCAAAGCTGGCGCGCATTGACGGGGCCGCCGCGGCATTGAGCGAACAACTCGACAGCGCGGTCGCCGTCATCAGCGACCTTGCCCGCGAACTGAACGATTACTGCGAGGGCATCGAGTTCAACCCACGGCGGTTAGAGCAGGTCGAGGAGCGGCTGCACCTGATTCACGGGCTGCAACGCAAATACGGCGATACCATTGACGATATCATCGCCTATGGCGAGCGCGCCGCCGAAGAGCTGGACACCATCAGCCACGCCGCAGAGCACATCGAGGAGCTGGAGGCGGAGGAAGCGCGGCTCTTGCGGAAGGTGGGCGCGCAGGGGGCCGAGCTTTCCGCCGCGCGCCGCCGCGCCGGTGCAGCGATGGCGACGGCCATCGAGACCGAGTTGAACGACCTGCAAATGGCGCAAGCCCACTTTGCGGTGGAGATCCATTGGGAGCCTGACGAAACCGGCGCCATCGTCGCCGACGACGCGGCGGCCGGGGCCGAGCAGACCGGCGGGCGCTATGCGTTCAACGCGCACGGGCTGGATCGCGTCGCCTTCCTGGTGTCGGCCAACCCCGGCGAGCCGCTGCGCCCGCTGGCCCGCGTCGCATCAGGCGGCGAGACCTCGCGCCTGATGCTGGCGCTCAAGGCCGTGCTGGGCCGCGCCGACGAGACACCGACCCTGATCTTCGACGAGATTGACCAGGGCATCGGCGGTCGTGTGGGCGGCACCGTGGGGCGCAAGCTGTGGGGCCTCACCGGGGTCGTCGCGGAGGTCTCCCCGCATCAGGTGTTGTGCATCACCCATCTGCCCCAACTCGCCGCGTATGGCGACCGGCACTTCCACGTCACCAAGCAGATTGCCGGACAGCGCACCATCACAACGGTGCATGAATTGGCCGGCGACGAGCGCATCGCCGAGTTGGCGCGCATGATCGGCACCGAGTCGGCAGCCGGACGCACCAGCGTGATGGAGATGATGGGCGAGATCGAGCGGGCCAAGCGGGACGCGGCATAATGGTCACCCCTGCGAAGAGCACGGCGCGGGCGGCCAATGTCGGCATGGCGCTCACGCGGCACGTTGCGCCCTGGTTGGCGCGCATGAGCCGGCGCAGGCTGCCGCAAATCTCCGGTCGAGTCCAGGTTCCGGGGCTACTTGACGCCGTAGAGGTGATCCGCGACCGGTGGGGCGTGCCGCACATCTATGCGCGCACCGCCGTTGACGCGTCCTTCGCGCAGGGCTACGTCCACGCGCAAGATCGGTTGTGGCAAATGGATTTCCAGCGCCGTCTGGCGTCGGGCCGGTTGGCCGAGATCGTCGGCGCGCGTGGCCTGGCGGCGGATCGCTGGTTGCGCATCCTGGGCTTTCGGCGCATCGCGGAGATCGAAGCTCGCCGGATGTCCGTCGAAGTCGGCGCGGAGATGGAAGCCTATGCCGCGGGGGTCAACGCCTGGATACAGCAGGGCCGCCTCCCCATCGAGTTCACCATCCTGCGTTATCAACCGGAACCCTGGACGCCCGCCGACAGCCTGGTCTGGGCCAAGATGCTCGCCTGGAACCTCGCGGGTAACTGGGAGAGCGAATTGCTGCGGGCGCGCCTGATAGACCTGTTAGGGGCTGAGCGCGCCGCCAAGTTGGAACCGCCCTACCCGGCGCGCTGCCCGTGCGTCATCCCGGCAGGCGTCGCGTATGATGGGATTGGCGCAGGGGCCGAGGCGCTGGCGGCGGGCGCGCGGCCATTCACCGGGCCGGGGACCGATGAAGGCGTCGGCAGCAATAACTGGGCCGTTGCCGCGTGGCGGTCGGTGACCGGCGCGCCGCTCCTGGCCGGAGACATGCACCTGCCCCTGATGGCCCCGGCGATTTGGTATGAGAACCATCTGACGGCGCGTGCAGAGGATGACCCGTTGGACGTCACAGGCATATCGCTGCCGGGCATCCCCGGCGTCGTTTCCGGCCACAACGGTCACGTCGCCTGGAGCTTCACGGCGTCCTTCGCGGATGTGCAGGACACCTATATCGAACATCTCAGAACCAACGCTGCCGGAGACATCGAATACGAATGTGAAGATCGGTGGGAACCCGCGCAAATCGTTGCAGAGGAGATTCGCGTGCGCGGCACAGCCCCGGTGACCGAGCAGGTGATCCTCACCCGCCACGGGCCGATCATTGACTCCCTCGCCGGTGCGCTGTGCGGTGGAGACAGCCTTTCTCTGCGCTGGACCGCCTTCGAGCCGGAGATGATGTTCGGAGCGTTGCGCGCGATGAACCGGGCGCGGACGCGGCTGGAGTTCAGGGACGCGCTGCGGCAGTGGACCTCTCCTGCCGTCAATGTGGTCTATGCGGATACGGGCGGCGAGATCGCCTATCATCTGGCGGGGCGCGTGCCGATACGCGCAGCGGGCGATGGCCGGCTGCCCACGCCGGGCTGGACGGGCGCATACGAGTGGCTGGGCTACATCCCGTTCGACGCATTGCCGCAACGCCTGAACCCGCCGGAGGGTTATCTCGTCACCGCAAACAACCGGATCATCGCCGATGATTATCCATATTTCATCAGCAACGAATACGCGACGGGAAGTCGCGCCCAGCGCATCACGGAGTTGATCATCGCGCGCGACCGGCTGGACGTGACCGACATGCAAACGATGCAGTTCGATCAGGTCTCCCCCTGGGCGCGCATCGTCGCGGGTGCATTAGCCGATCTCCCGCCGGTGGACGCGGAGATCGCCGCGGTCGTTGCCGCCATGCGCGCCTGGGACGGCCGCCTGACCGCCGACAGCGCCGAAGCGGCGGTCTGCGCGAGTTTCGCCGTCCACATGACGCGTATGATGTTAGGCGACGAACTTGGCCCACTGACCGAGCGCTATCTGGGGCGCGGCCCAACCCCGGTGGTGGCCGAAAGCAGCCTGTTTGCCCAGCGCGCGCAAGAATGGCTGGAGCATCAGTTGGCGCAACCCGCTTCGCGCGGGTATGATCTGGGGGACGGCGAGGGGCGCGATGAGGTCATGGTACGCGCGCTCCGCGCGGCTCTGGATGATCTACGCGCGCGCTTCGGCGCTGCGCCGCCGTCGTGGGGCGAGCTGCACACCGTGACCTTCGCCCATCCGCTCGGCGTAGCCGAGCCATTCGCGACGCTCTTGAACCGGGGGCCGTATCCCGTTGGGGGCGACGGCAATACGGTATGGGCTACGGGCAACCGTTTCGGCGACGCGCAAACCGGTTTCACGGTCGGCCCACCCTACCGGTTTGTGGCCGACCTGGGCGACCTGCGCCATGCCCGGGCCATCCTCGCGCCGGGGCAATCCGGTCAACCCGGCAGCCCATTCTACGAAGACCAGTTGGACGCGTGGTTCACGGGAGAGTATCACCCCATGCTGTATGACCGCGCAGACATCGAGCTCGACGCCTTCGCGCACTTAATCCTGGACGCCATTCCGTAGCATAACCCCTTGTGGGCGGCGTCCGTCGTGAACGCCCACAAGGGGCTATGCTACGAATCTACCGTGAGAATTCTGAATCTTTGGAGGACACGTTGATTAATTCCGAACGTCTGGTGAACACATTTCTCGAACTGGTCGTGATTGACAGCCCATCGGGGCAAGAGGCCGCCATCAGCGCGCACCTGGCGAAGCGGTTGGCCGATCTCGGCGGCGAAGTCACAAGCGATGAACATCATAACCTGGTGGCCCACTGGCCCGGCGTCGGCGCGCAGACCGATTGGCTGATGCTCAGCGCGCACATGGACACCGCGGGGACTGACGTCGACATCAAACCGCAGATTCGCGACGGCGTGATCTATTCGGATGGGACCACCATCCTCGGCGGCGACGACAAGTCGGGCGTCGCTGTCATCCTTGAAGTGCTGCAAACCTTGCTGGAGGACGGCATCGCACACCCGCCGCTGGAGGTCGTGCTGAGCGTGAGCGAGGAGGTCGGGCTGCTCGGCGCGCGCCTGCTCGACAAGAGCCAACTGCGCGCCCGGCGCGGCTACGTGATGGACGCTGGCGGGCCGATCGGCATTACCGTCACCTCCGCCCCCAGCCAGGACTCGTTACAGGCCGTCGTCCACGGCGTGAAGGCGCACGCCGGCGCCGAACCGGAGAAGGGCATCAACGCGATTCGCGTGGCGAGTGAGGCGATTGCAGCTATGCCGCTGGGCCGGATTGACGCGGAGACCACCGCGAACATCGGCGTGATCGAAGGCGGCACGGCCACCAACATCGTGCCCGACGAGGTGAAAGTGCGCGGCGAGGCGCGCAGCCGCGACGACTTCAAGCTGGCAACCCAGACCGCCGCGATGGCCCACGCGTTTCAGGACGCGGCGGAGCGCAACGGCGCGCATGTTGACTTGAAGATCAAGCGGGCCTATAGTTCTTATGCGCTCACTCCCGAAACGCCGGTCGTGGCGACGGCGATCCGCGCCGCCGAACGGCTGGGCTTCCCGCCCATCATCAAGGCCAGCGGCGGCGGCACCGACGCGAACATCTTCGCCGAGCACGGCATCCAGTGCGCGGTACTCAGCACCGGGCAGGCGGACGTACACACCACCCATGAGCACATCGCCATTGCCGACATGACAAATTCGGCGCGTTGGTTGCTGGAGGCCGTCACGGCATGACGCGGCGGGCGCCGGTGATGCTGATTCACGGCTTCAACGGCGTGCCGGGAACCTGGATAGACAGCGGCTTCCGGCAGAACCTCATCGCGCAGGGCGACCTCGATCCGGACCTGGTGCGCGTCTTTCACTATGGCGTCGCCCCGGATGGCACGTATGATAATCGGGGCGACCTGCGCGTCACTGCCGCGCGGCTGTCCGGCGTGGGCCTGACGCCTGAGGAAGCCGCCGCCAGCAGCCTGGCGCGCTTGAGCGCCGACAGCGCGGCGCGCGGCGGGCCGGCGCAAGTGACCCTGATCGGGCACAGCCTGGGCGGCGTCATCGCGACCTACCATCTCAGCCGCCGCACGCCGGATGAGTTTGGCGCGGTTTACGGCGGCAACGTGGCGCGCGTCGTCACCATCGGGACGCCCCATCTCGGCATAGACCTGCTGAAGGTGACCCGGCTCTTTCCGAGGCGCTCCTGGCCGTGGTGGGTGCTCCGCAGTCTGGAGGGGTTAGGACTGGCTCCGGACGTACCGTCCGCGGCCATCCGGGAATGGGACGCGACGATGAACCGGCTTCAGATGGAAGCCCGCTCGGGGCTGCTGCCGGGGCCTGACGATGCGCAGGAGCGCGTCCTCTTCACCGATTCGCCCATCCTGCGGCAGATCGCCCCGGACAGCCCGTTGTTGGCGGAATTAAGAGCGCCGGACGCCCTCCCGCGCGGGGTCGCCTGCCATTCGTTCTACGGCGATATTCGGGTACACGTGCAGGTCGCACGGGATAAGGATCGCCCGCCTTTGTTCGATCAGGTGGTGAGCTTCGGCGACCTGACCGTCACGACGCCCAGCGCGGCCTATCTCATGGGGCTGGCGGGCGTCGCCCAGGGTTTCACCACAGAGAAAGAGGTTGCGGTGACGCTGCGGCAGAAAAACCGCGCGACCGGGGCGCGGTCGTTATGGGATCAGATGCCGGAAACCGCACACGCCTGCCTGCTGGGCAACCGATCCGTGCAGGCCGCTGTGTTGGCCTTACTGGCCTGTTCGTGGTAAGCTTGTGTGACGTAAGGAGCGAATGATGCGCGCTGTCGTTGTTACTTTCAAAGCCATTGTCAGTTATTATAACGAACTGTTCCTGATGCTGCTGTGCAGCCTGCTATGGTGGGCCCTGGGCGGGTTCTTCGTGGGCCTGGCCCTGGCGTTGAGCTGGTCAGCCATCGGGTTTGCCGGCCGCGAGGGGCTGTCGCTGCTCGACGCGGGCAATCCGTTCTGGTTGTTGCCGCTGCTCGCGATCCCGGCCGGCCCCGCGACTGCCGCGCTGGCGAACGTGGCGCGCCCCGTCGCGCGTGATCTCCACGCCGAGCGCAGCATGTTCTTCGAGGGTTTTCGCACCTACTGGAAACAGGCGCTGGCGTTATCAGCCATCACCATGGTGGTGCTCTCGCTGATGATCCTGAACCTGCTCTTCTACATCAACCGCACCAATCCGTTCTTTCAGGCCTTCTCGCTCTTCTGGGCGCTGCTGATCGTCTTCTGGTTGGCGATCTGTCTCTACCTCTATCCTGTCTTGATCGGGTTGAAGGAATCGGGGGTCGTCGCCGCGTTGAAGACGGCAATCGCCGTCGCGTTCGCCAATCCGTTCTTCTCGCTCTTCCTGCTGATTATCGCGGGGCTGCTGAGCGTGCTCAGCGTGGTCGTCGCGATCCTGCTGCTCCTGGCGTGGCCCGCCGTGATGGTGTTGATGGGGGAACAGGGGCTGAAGCTCTTTGTGGAGCGGGTCCGCGGCCCGGAAGAGGCCGGCGAGGACGATCCGCGGCGGCAATAACCCCCCTTTGTAGTGGTGGCTTCAGCCGCTTAAGTGCGCACACCACAGCGGCTGAAGCCGCCACTACAAAGGGGCGTCACGCGAAAAGCCGCGTGATCTCGTCCACGGGGAAGACGGGCCACTCCACGCGCCGGCCGCCCCGCAGCGCAACCAACCCGGCTTCGAGCGGCGTCACCCGCCCGATCACGCACGTGGCATACCCGGCGTCGCCCAGATAGGTCGCCATCTCATCCGCCGACTCCGCCGCAACGGTCATCAGCATCGCGCCGGACGCCAGAATCCCCAGCGGGTCCAGCGCGAACTCACGGCAAAGCGCCTCACCTTCGGGCAATATCGGGATGGCGTCCAGGCCCACCTCCAGCCCGGCGTTCGCGCCCCGCGCAATCTCCACCAGACCGGTGATCACGCCGCCCTCGGTAGGATCGTGCATCGCGTGGACCTTGCCGGTCTCGGCAGCCAACAGCGCCGGCGCAACCACGCTGATGCCGGGGTTACGCAAAAAACCCTGCGCCCGCGCAAGAAATTCGCGCGTGTATCCGCGCCGCAACAGCTCCGCCTCGCGCTCGATGGCGATCAGCGCCGTGCCCTCGATGGGGATGGACTTCACCAGCAGTACCGCGTCGCCTACCCGGATGCCCGCCTTCGTAATCAAGCCTTCCGGCGTGGCCTCTCCCAGCATCGTCCCGCAGACGATGGGACGGTCGAGGTTCAGCGTCACCTCGGTGTGTCCCCCCGCCAGGCTAATCTCCAGGGCGTTACACGCTTCGTGGATTTGCGCGAAGATGCTCTCCGCCATGCTCGCCGTCGCCTGACCGGCGGGCAGCAGCACGGTCGCCAGGAACCAGCGCGGGCGGGCGCCCATCACCGCCACGTCGTTCGCGTTGACGTTGACGGCATACCAGCCGATCTCGTTCGTGGCGAAGGTAATCGGGTCGGTCTTCGCCACCAGATAGCGTTCGCCGAAATCAATCACCGCCGCGTCCTCGCCTGCGCGCGGCCCCACCAGCAGGCGCGGATCGTGGGGGGTGAGCCGCCCCAACAGCGTTTCGAGCAACGGCAGCGGCAGCTTTCCCGATAATAATGGCTGGTCTTGTAGCACGTTGAGGTCTTCCGGCATAGGGTTACAGCGCGTTTCGCGCGAGATAGGTCACGGTGCGAGCGGGCCAAGTATAGCCCAGCGGTCGGGGCCTGTCAAAGCCACTTCCAGGTCGTTCGGTCGGAGTCGAGGCTTTAGCCGGTCTAGCTCATAGCTCTTAGTGCAGGCAAAACCGGCTGAAGCCTCGACTCCAGATGCGTTAAGACATTTCTTCTTCCAATTCAGGTCACGGGAGGGTATAATATCTTGACGCGACTGATGTGCATGTATGAATTAATCTGTCGGCAAAAACCTTTCGGAGGAACATCCAATGAACCGGCGACTTTCCCCCACAATGATCGCTCTCACGGCCGTGCTGATTGCCCTGACGGCTGTGTTCACCATCGTGATCCAGATCCCGATTCCGGCGACGCAGGGCTACTGGAATCTCTCGGATGCCGCTATCACGTTCGCCGGGCTGGCCTTTGGCCCGTGGACCGGCGGCATCGCGGGCGGCGTCGGCACCGCGATTGCCGACCTGGCAACCGGTTACGCGCAGTACGCGCCGATCAGCCTGCTCGCGCACGGCCTCGAAGGACTACTGATCGGCTGGATCGGGCGCAGCCGGCGCTCGGTGGCGGGGATGATCCTGGCATGGGCCGCCGGCGCGACCGCGATGGTGCTGGTCTACCTGCTGGGCGGCACGATCCTCAAGGGCTTCCCGGCGGCCGTCGCGGAAGTCCCCTTTAACGTGGTTCAGGCGACCATGGGCGCGGTGATCGGTATCCCGCTGGTGATCGCCGTCCGCAAGGCCTACCCCGCCGTGGATCAGATCGGTCGTCCGCACACCTGGACCGAATAGGTTTTGCGCTCAGCGATGACCGATCCCCGAGCCATGATTGACGTGCGAGAGATGACTTTCGCCTACGTGGGGCAACCGCCTGTCTTCGAGGGCTTCTCGTGGTCGGTCGTCGCGGGCGAAACCTGGGCGATCATCGGCCCGTCGGGCTGCGGGAAAAGCACCCTGCTCTATCTGATCGCCGGGTTGCGCCAACCGTCGGCGGGCAGCATCCTGGTAGACGGTCAACCCGTGCCGCGCCCGCGCGCCAGTTCGGGGCTGATCTTGCAGGACTTCGGCCTGTTGCCCTGGTCCACCGTCTGGGATAACGTGGCGCTGGTGATGCGCATGGGCCGTTTCTATGCGGGCAAGCGTGACCCTGCGGGTTCGCCCCGCCCCTATCCGCGCGCCGACATCACCCCGGCGCAGGTAGACTACTGGTTAAACCGGTTAGGCATCGCCGCGGTCAGCGACAAATACCCAAATCGGATCAGCGGCGGGCAACGACAGCGCGCGGCCATCGCGCGCAGCCTGCTGCAACAGCCCAATCTCTTGCTGATGGACGAGCCGTTCTCATCCCTTGACGCCGTCACCCGCGAAGACTTGCAGCGCCTCACCGTCGAGTTGCGCGAGGAGACGGGCGTCACAACGGTAATCGTGACGCACAACATCGAGGAGGCCGTCTACCTGGGCCAGCGTATCCTCGTCCTGGGGCAACCGCCCAACCGCACCGCGCCCATCATCAGCAACCCGCTGGCGGGCCGCCCCGACTATCGCGGCGCACCCCCCTACTGGGCGAAGTGCGCCGAACTACGCGAGGCGTTAGGCAACGAGCAACCCGATGCGGCGCCGTGATCTGCTCTGGGGCACGCTCGCCATCCTGCTGGTCTGGCAGCTTGCCGCCATGCTGCTGCGGGTTGACATCCTGCCCGGGCCGGTCGCCGTGTTCCAGGCGTTGATCTATGAATTACCGCGCGGGTTGGGCCGGCACTTCCTGGTAAGCGGCTGGCGCGTAGTGGTGAGCATCGCGCTGGCGATGCTGTTGGCCGTACCCGCCGGGTTGATGCTGGGCCAGAGCCCGCGCCTCGACCGCCTGGTCGCGCCGATCATCTACATCCTGCACCCGATCCCCAAGATCGTGTTCCTGCCGATCATCCTGCTTTTCCTGGGTATCGGCGACGCCTCCAAGATATTCATGATCTTCCTGATCCTCTTCTTCCAGATCCTCGTAGTTGTCCGCGACCAGGCGCGCTCACTGCGGCCCGAACTGCTCTACTCCGTGCGCTCGCTCGGCGCGGGGCGCCGCGCGTTGTTCCGCTTTGTCTATCTGCCCGCGGCCCTGCCTTCCGGGTTGACGGCGTTGCGGGTGAGCATCGGCACGGCCATCGCCGTTCTCTTCTTTGCCGAGTCATTCGCCACAACGTCAGGTCTGGGTTACTATATCATCACCGAAAGCTGGGGCCGCCTGGCCTATCCCGAGATGTACGCCGGCGTCGTGGCGATGAGCGTGCTCGGCCTGCTGCTCTATTTCGCGGTGGACTGGCTCGAAAAACGCCTCGCGCCGTGGATGTTCGTGAAGGAATGATGACGTGACAAACAAGGATTCGCGGCAAGTGCTTCCGCCTCCGGCGGAGAAGCGCACCTACGTGCGCCGGATGTTCTCCGACATTGCGCCGCGCTATGACCTGATGAACCGCCTGATGACCCTGGGCCAGGATGGCGCATGGCGCAAGACCGTGGTGAAGCTGTGCGCGCTGCCACGCGGCGGCGCGCTGCTGGATGTGGCGACCGGCACCGGCGATATCGGCTACGAAGCGCTGCGTGTAGACCCTACGGCGCGCGTCGTCGGGCTGGACCTGACGCGTGAGATGATGCTTTATGGTTTACATAAGCAGCCGGGATTGGCCTTCCCGTTCATGGAAGGGGATGCGCTGGCGCTGCCCTTCGCCGATAACGCGTTCGACGCGACCACCTCCGGCTTCATGATGCGCAACGTGCTCGACGTGCAGGCGGCGTTCGCGGAGCAAACACGCGTGGTGCGCCCCGGCGGCCGAGTGGTCTGCCTGGAGATCACCTTGCCGCGCACACCGGTCTTCGGCGACCTGTTTCGCGCCTACTTCTTCGGCGTCGTGCCGCGCATCGGACGCGTCATCAGCGGGCACAGTGAGGCCTACAGCTATCTGCCCGCCTCTGCGCTGGCCTTCCCGCGCCCGCCGGAGCTACAACGCATCATGGAAGCGGCCGGCCTGCATGATGTGCATTACCGAACGGCGATGATGGGCACGGTCGCCATTCACTGGGGGACGAAATGAAACGCATTGTCGTTGGCATGTCGGGGGCATCGGGGCAGATTTACGGCATCCGGTTGCTGGAAGTGCTACAGGCCGATCCCGAAGTCGAAACCCATCTGGTGCTGACCCAGGCGGCGCGCATCACGATCGCGGAGGAGACGGACTGGAATCCGCGCGACGCCGAGGCGCTGGCGACGGTGAGCTATCGCACCGCCGATATCGGCGCGGCCATTGCCAGCGGTTCGTTCGAGACGGTCGGCATGGTGGTCGTCCCGTGCAGCATCAAGTCGCTGTCGGCCATCGCGCACAGCTACACCGATGATCTCCTCGCCCGCGCGGCGGACGTGCAAATGAAAGAAGGCCGACCGGTGATCCTCGCCGTGCGCGAGACACCGCTGCATCTCGGTCACATCGAGTTGATGGCGCAAGCCGCGCGCATCGGCTACATCATCTTCCCGCCCGTCCCCGCGTTCTACAGCCGCCCGGCGACGATTGACGACATCGTGGACGGCACGGTAGGCCGCATCCTCGCCCGCCTCGGTTTCGCCAACGACCTGTACTACCGCTGGAAGGGGATAAGTAGATAAGTAGACAAGTAGACAAGTAGACAGGGAAACAAGGGGCGGTTTGGCGTCTTCTCCTCGCCTTGTTTCCTTGTCTACTTGTTTCCTTGTCTACACGTCCACGCGCTCGAGACGCGCGCCCAGGCCGCGCAGCTTCTCATCAATCGCCTGGTAGCCGCGGTCAATCTGGCCGATGTTCGCGATGGTGCTGGTGCCCTGCGCGGCCAACGCGGCGATGAGCAGCGCCATGCCGGCGCGGATGTCGGGGCTGCTGAGTTCCTGCCCGTGCAGCGTCGCCGGCCCGACGATTACCGCGCGGTGCGGGTCGCACAGGATGATCTTCGCGCCCATCCCGATCAGCTTATCCACGAAGTAGAGCCGGCTCTCGAACATCTTCTCGTGCATCAGCACGGTGCCCTTCGCCTGCGTCGCCACCACCAACGCGATGCTCATCAGATCGGCGGGGAACTGGGGCCAGGGCGCATCGTCAATCTTCGGCACCGCGCCCCCGATGTCCTCGCGTATGGTCAGGTCTTGCTCGTCTTCAACGATCAGTGTGTCACCCTCCACGTGCATCCGCACGCCCAACCGGTCACCGAAGATCAGGTGTACCATGCGCAAATGCTCCGGCACGACGCCGCGAATGCGAATCTCGCCGAGGGTCACCGCGCCCAGCCCGACGTAGCTGCCGATCTCGATATAGTCGGGCGAGATGGTGAACTCACCCGAGTCGAGCTTATCCACGCCGTGGATCACCAGGGTGTTGCTGCCGATGCCCTCGACCTGCGCGCCCAGGACGTTGAGCAGGTTGCAGAGGTCCTGCACGTGCGGCTCCGACGCGGCATTGCGCAGGATCGTGGTACCCTTCGCCAACGCCGCGGCCATCACGGCGTTTTCGGTCGCCGTCACACTCATCTCATCCAGCAGGATGTCGCCGCCGCGCAAGCCGGGGGTAGTCATCGTGAAGTCATAATGGTCGAAACTGATCTGCGCGCCCAGCCCTTCCAGCGCGAGGAGGTGCGTGTCCACGCGCCGCCGCCCGATGCGGTCACCGCCGGGCAACGGCACCACCGCGCGCCCGAAACGCCCCAGCATCGGCCCCGCCAGCAGGATGGAACCGCGGATGTGCTGGAACAACTCGGAGCGCACGGGCGTCTGACGCACATCTTTCGCACACAGGCGCACGGTGGTTCCCTCAATTTCCGCCGTGACGCCCAACTCGCCCAGCAGTTGCAACATGGTGCGCACGTCGCCGATGACGGGCACATTGCGGAGCGTGACGCTGCCATCCGTCAGCAGGGCCGCCGCCAGGATTGGCAGGGCGGCGTTCTTGTTGCCCGCGGGCGTCACATCGCCCGACAGGGGGTGTTTGCCCTCAATCACGAATTTTTCCATCGAAGTTTTCTCCTCAGTGAGCGGCGTGAATGGGGTTGCGGTATCGAATTAGATACTTCATCAGGTCGGCGACACCCAAACCGGCGCGCCGATATTGGCCTCAAGCACTTGGTGCGCGTTACCGTCGCGCACGGCGATCTCCAACGCGCCGCCGCTGCTGATCAGCGCCAACGGCGCGCCCGGCGGCGCGGCGCTGTACGTCCGGTAAGGCCCCGGAATTGGTCGCCCCGCGAGCGTGCATTGCACCGGCCCATCGGTCAACCAGCTTTCGGGGATGTCCGTGATCAGGTTGCCGAAGTGGTCCACGTAGACCACTTCGCCCCGGATGCCCCCATCGGGCGTGCGCTGCGGGACGGGCATCTCCAGACGCACCGGGTCTGAGACGCGCCGCGCCATCGTTTCGAGCAGCGCGCCGCGCGCCAGATGCCCCGCTGCGGGAGCAAAAATATCGCGCCCGTGGAACGTGGCGCTGACTTCCGGCAGCCGGAACTCCGGGCGGTCCAGCACCCACGCCTGCGCCGAAGGGTCAGCCAGCGCCGGCGTCAAGACGCCATTGTCCGGCCCGACGAAGACGGCGGAATCCGTGCGCACTGCGATGGGGCGACGCGCCCCGCCGACGCCTGGGTCCACGACCACGAGATGAATCGCGCCCTGCGGGAAATACGGCACGGCCCCGGCCAGCACATAGACGGCCTGCCGCACGTTCTGCGGCGCGACCTCATGGCTCAAGTCCACGAGCCGCGCGTCCGGGGCGATCCCCAGGATCACGCCCTTCATCACGCCGACGTAACCGTCGCTCCGGCCAAAATCGGTGGTCAGGCTGATGATGGACATGTGCGGGGTTCGCCTTCCGTTGACGCAGAACGTGATGATCTCGTCCAATTAATCTTGCACCATTCTAACCTCCCGCGCGTGGCGCGTCAACTAGCACGCTGTCAAGGTTGCGGCGATGCACCATCGGATGTACCAGCCAGAACATCAGTGCGGTTTTTCGGCGCAAAGGCGAGGCGTCTTACTTTCATTAAGGGGTCACTTATGGTAAAATAAGTCGTGTGAAGTCGCAGAACCGATTGACGCCAGCCCACTCGCCTCTGCGCCACGCACCGCAGAATATCCAGACCGCAACCGAGCGACGCCAGAACATCGGCGTCGTGGACGCGTTAACGTCGGGGCTTGTGGATGCCGCGCGCCGCCCGTGGTTGATTTTGATCCCGCTGGCGCTCGACCTGTTCATCTGGCTCGCGCCGCCCCTGTCGGTCAAGACGATCGTGGATCGGCTGATGACGATCTGGGAGGCGCTGGTCAGGGGATCATACCCGCCGGATCAACTCTCGGGCATGAGCGATATGATTACCAGCGTCCGGGAGATGGCGGCGCAGGTCGGCTCCAGCGTTAACCTGTTACACTATCTGACGGGAAGCTGGCCGGGTGTGCCCAGCGCGCTGGTTGCGCCACAAAACGCTCGCCTGACCTTCATCAGCGACATGATTTTCGCCCCGGTCGGGTTGGGGCCCCAGTTGCAGAGGGTCGCCCCCGCGCCGTGGCAACCGCAACCACTGGAAATTACCAGCGTCTGGCTGGCGCTGTTGCTGGCCGCCGGGTTGTGGCTGATCGGGCAGGTCGTTGTGACGCTCTTTTTGCGCCGGGCGGCCATGCGCCCGAAGAGCACCGACGATGAAGCGCCCGACGCGGTGGATCGCTGGGCCGGCGCGGGCGGGCTGTTGCGCCTGTTCGGCAACGTGCTGGCCCTGAGCCTGATCCTGGGCATCGCGATGTTGTGCCTGAAAATACCGTTAAGCGTGCTGCTATCGCTGACCCTGATGACGGGCAGCGGCGCAAGCGCCTTACTGTTCGCCCTGATCGGCGGCATCACGCTGTGGATGATCTTGTGGCTGCTGACGTCGTTCTATTTCGCTACTGAGGCGATTGTGCTCGATGGGCAACCGGTGCTGCGGAGCGTGCTCCAAAGCCTCCAGATGGTGCGCTTGCAGAGCTTGCCCACCATCGGCCTGGCAATCACGATTAACCTGCTGATGCTCGGTTTTCGCGCCGTGTGGGGCATCATCGGACAGAACCCGGTGGGCGCGTTGGTGGCAATTGCCGGCAACGCCTATCTGGGCGTCGGCTTGATCCTCGGCATTTTCGCCTATTATCGGGATCGCCGCCGTCAATATGACGACCTGGTCGCCGAGACGCAGAGCCGGAATAATTTACGCAATCAAATGAAGGATTGAGGTGGAGAGCGTTGGCAGAACAAACAAACCGACCTAATCATTATACGGCCGATGATATCCAGGTGCTCGAAGGCCTGGAGGCCGTGCGCAGGCGTCCCGGCATGTACATCGGCGGCACCGATGTCAAGGCGCTGCACCATATGGTCAACGAGGTCGTGGACAACTCCATTGATGAGGCGATGGCGGGTTATTGCGACCGCATCGCGGTCATGATTCATCCCGACGGCAGCGTGACCGTGGAAGACTGGGGCCGCGGCATCCCGGTGGATATCCATAGACATACCGGCAAGTCGGCCCTGGAAGTCGTGATGACCAAGCTCCATGCCGGCGGCAAGTTCGGCAGCGGGGCGTATAAAGTCTCCGGCGGCCTGCACGGCGTGGGCGTTTCGGCAGTAAACGCGTTGTCCGATTGGCTGGTGGTCGAGGTGCGCGTGGGGGGGCATGTGTACTCCCAGCGCTATCACCGCGGCGTGCCGCAGGAAGATGTCAAGCTCATCGGCAAGGTCACTGACGGCGCGACCGGTACCCGCACCACCTTCATGCCGGACGCGACGATCTTCGAGGAAACCAACTTCCGCTTTGATACGCTGGTGCAGCGTTTCCGCGAGATGGCCTTCCTCAACCGCGGCCTGACCATTGAGTTCACGGACGAACGCACCGATAACGGCGCGCGCTTCATGACCTTCTACTTTGAAGGCGGCGTCAGTAGCTTTGTAAGATACTTGAACAAGAATCGCGGCACCCTGCACGATCCGGTCTACTGCGAGCGGACGGTGGACGGCTCGGTGGTCGAGGCCGCCATCCAGTACAACGACGGCTTCAACGAGTCGGTGTACTCGTTCGCAAACACCATCAACACGCCCGACGGCGGCACGCATCTGACCGGCCTGCGCTCGGCCATCACCCGGACGATCAACGATTGGGCCAAGCGCCAGGGGATGCTGAAAGATAGCGACCCGAACTTCACGGGCGAGGATACGCGCGAAGGCCTGACGGCCATCGTGAGCGTCAAACTGGCCGATCCGCAGTTCGAGTCGCAGACCAAGGTCAAGCTGCTGAACGCGGAAATCCGCAACCAGGTGGAATCGGTGGTCGCCGAATCCTTCATGGAGTGGATGGAAAAGAACCCGCGCGAGGCGCGCAAGATCGTCGAAAAGTGCGTCACCTCGAGCCGGGCGCGTGACGCGGCGCGCAAGGCGCGCGATCTGGTGATCCGCAAGAGCGCCCTGGAAAGCCTGACTCTGCCCGGCAAGCTGGCCGATTGCTCGGAACGCGACCCGGCCAAGTGCGAGCTCTACATCGTCGAGGGCGACTCGGCAGGCGGCAGCGCCAAGCAGGGGCGTGACCGGCGCTTCCAGGCGATCCTGCCGTTGCGCGGCAAGATCCTCAACGTAGAGAAATCACGCCTCGACAAGTCGCTGGCGAACAGAGAGATCCAGGCGCTGGTGCAGGCCCTGGGCAGCGGCATCGGCGACACGTTCGACTCGACCAACCTGCGCTACGGCCGGGCAGTCATCATGACCGACGCCGACGTGGACGGCAGCCACATTCGCACCCTGCTGTTGACGATGTTCTTCCGCTATATGCCGAAACTGATCGAAGAAGGGCATCTCTTCATCGCACAGCCGCCGCTCTACCTCGTCAAAAAGGGCAAAGAGGCGCGCTACGCCTACACGGAGGCCGAACGTGAAGAGATTGTCAAGGAGCTGGGCGGAATGCAGGGCGTGAACCTGCAACGCTACAAGGGTCTGGGCGAGATGAACCCCGACCAGTTATGGGAAACCACGATGAACCCGGCCAACCGGATACTGCTGCAAGTCACCGTGGATGACGCCGCCGCCGCCGACCGCACCTTTGACATGCTGATGGGCAGCGAAGTGGCCCCACGTAAGCGCTTTATCCAGAGCCACGCCAAGAAAGTGCGCAACCTGGACGTGTAAACAGCCCTGTCCCCGATCGCGTTGGCGCGATCGGGGACGCCATTGCTTCGGTCCGACGCGATGAACAATAATTCCATCCAACACATCTGCATGTTGTCCGTTCATACGTGCCCGCTGGCAACGCTGGGCGGCAAGGAAACCGGCGGGATGAACGTCTACGTGCGCGAGTTGGCCCGCGAGTTTGGCCGGCGCGGCATCTTCGTGGACGTGTTCACCCGCCAGCAGAATCCCGGCATCCCGCGCATCAGTCGCCGGCTCGGCGAGACTATCCGGATCATCCACCTGCCCGCCGGCCCTCAGGAACCTTACAACAAGAACCTGATCTACGATCACCTGCCGGAGTTCACCGCGGGCGTTCGTGAGTTCGCAGAGGCGCAGGATATCCGCTACGACATCCTGCACAGCCACTACTGGCTCTCGGGGCTGGTCGCAGAGGAGTTGCGCAATGCCTGGGGCACGCCCATCGTCCATATGTATCACACGCTGGCGCGCCTGAAGAACCAGGTGGCGCAGACGCCGGGCGAGTTGGAACCCGCGTTGCGCGCCGAGTGCGAAGCTGAGATCATGCGGTCGGCGGATCGGATCATCGCGGCGACCACCCTCGAACGCGAGCAGATGCAAACGCTGTATGACGCCGACCCGGCGAAGATCGCCATCGTGCCGCCGGGCGTGGACCTCACGCTCTTTCGCCCCATCCCCTGCGAGGAAGCACGCGCCAGCATCGGCTTGCCCCCGGAGCAGAGCATGGTGCTGTTTGTCGGCCGCATCCAACCCATCAAAGGGATTGACCTGCTGATCCGCGCGATGGCGCTGCTGCTCAAACGCAACCCCGCGCTGCGTGATGAGGTCAGTCTGGTCATCATCGGCGGTCACGGCGACCCATCCACGGATGACGAACTGCGCCGATTGGACCAGTTGCGCGCCGAGCTCGGCGTGAGCGATCTGGTGACTTTCTTGGGATCGCGCGATCAGGATACCCTGGTGGATTACTATAACGCGGCCAGCACGGTAGTCGTGCCTTCGCATTACGAATCGTTCGGCATGGTTGCCCTTGAGGCGATGGCGTGCGGCACGCCGGTCATCGCCACGGATGTAGGCGGCCTGTCGTTGAACATCGCGGACGGCTTTAACGGGTATCTGGTGGCCAGCGGCGACGCCGAAGCGTTGTCCTACAAGATCGGGCTGATCATCACCCAGGATCAGTTACGCCGCCAGTTGGGTCGCCAGGCGCGCCAGTGGGCCGAACGCTTCGACTGGCGGATCATTGCGGACGAGACGCTGGCGGTTTACGCGGAGGTGCTCGGCGTCCCTGCGCCGATCCCGGCCGCGCGCCTGGAACTGGCGGCAGCGCCGGAACTGGAGGCAGACGATTGTCGCTAAAAGCAGTCATCTTCGACTTTGGCGGCGTGCTGGTGCGCACACAGAGCCAGGCGCGCCGGGAATCGTGGTCGCGCCGGTTGAACATCCCCGTCAGCGAACTCAACGACATCGTGTTCGGCGTGGAAAACGGTTACGCCGAGCAACTGGGTCAATGGACCGAGGATGAGCATTGGGACTGGGTCGGCCGGCGCATCGGGGTCAGCGGCGACAGTCTGGAGCGGTTCCGGAGACATTTCTTTGCCCAGGACGTGATAGACGCCAAATTGCTGGCCGAGATAGACCGCTTGCGCGCGGCAAGATACCACCTGGGCTTGCTCAGCAACGCGGGCGGCGGGGCGCGGCAGGCTTTCGGCGAGCGCTATGGCGTGCTGGACCACTTTGACAGCGTTACCATATCAGCGGAAGAGGGGATCATGAAGCCCGATCCGCGCATCTATCGCATTGCGCTGGCGCGCGCCGGCGCCGCGCCCGAAGAAGCGCTCTTCGTGGATGATGTCATCGAGAATGTAGAAGCCGCGCGCGCGTTGGGGATGCAGGCGATTCACTTCCAGGACCCGGCCGCGGCCCGGCAGGCGATTGCCGAACTGACGCAAAACGAGCCTTGCGAATAATCCGTGTGAGCAATAAAAAGAGGGGAGCGGATGATCCGCTCCCCTCTTTTATATACTCAAGAACCGCTTATGTTACGAGTTTCGTAGTGCAGGGCCTTGTGCCCGTCGTCGGCGCCCACAAGGGACTAGACTACGAATTCCTGGACAGACGCTAACTCAGGTAATCCCGCAGCTTACGGCTGCGGCTGGGATGGCGCAACCGCCCTAACGCCTGCGCCTCGATCTGCCGGATACGTTCGCGCGTGACGCCGAATTTCTTCCCGACCTCTTCTAAAGTATAAGAATAACCGTCCACCAGGCCGAACCGAAGCTGCAAGATACGCACCTCGCGCGGCGTGAGCGATTCAAAGATTTCATCAATGACTTGCCGCAGCATCGTCTGCGACGCGGCATCGGTCGGGCTGTCCGCCTCGGCGTCCTCGATGAAGTCGCCGAGATAGCTATCCTCTTCCTCACCCACGGGCATTTCCAGCGACAAGGGACGCTGCGACACCCGGATGATCTGTTCCACCTTGCGCGGGGGCACGCCCAGCCGCTCGGCGATCTCTTCCGTAGTGGGGTCGCGTCCCAACTCTTGCACCAACTGGCGGCTGGTGCGCGTCAGGCGGTTGATCTGCTCGTACATATGCACGGGCACGCGGATCGTGCGCCCCTGGTCGGCGATGGCGCGCGTCACGGCCTGGCGAATCCACCACGTGGCATACGTGCTGAACTTGAAGCCGCGCCGGTAGTCGAACTTCTTGACCGCGCGGATCAGGCCGATGTTCCCTTCTTGAATCAGATCCAGAAAGGGCACGCCGCGCCCGACATACTTCTTCGCGACGCTGACCACGAGGCGGGAGTTGGCCTTGATGAGGTGCTCCTGGGCCGCCTGCCCGTCTTTAACGGAGAGCAGGAGCCGCTCGCGTTCCGTGGAGTCATCTACACCCAGGGTCAGTTTCTGCCGCGCGTCTCGACCCCGCTCCATGCGTTTGGCAAGGACGATCTCTTCTTCCGCTGTCAACAGCGGGACACGGCCGATTTCCTTAAGGTAAAGACTGATCGAGTCGTCAATATCAATCAAGTCGAGATCAATATCTACCTGGGCCGGCCCGCTGCCTTCTTCATCCTCGCTGTCTTCCTCTTCGCCATTGGCGCCGACTTCGATCCCCTGTTCGAACAGGTTAGCAAACAGGTCTTCGAGTTGTTCGAGGTTGGATTCGGCTTCCGGGAACGCGTTGAGCACGTCGTCATAGGTGACGAACCCCTGGTCGCGCCCCAGGATCATCAGTTGCTCGGCGGCTTCTGCGGAGCGAACACCCACATCCTCTTGCAGGTCGCCGTCGCCTTCGATTTCGTTCTGGAATTCGCTCTCTTCGAATTGTGCATTCATAAGCGCACGCTCCTCTCACCGCCCGGTCAGGGCAAGGCCCCACACCGGCGGTCACGCCGGAAGCAGCATCATGCGGCCTCGCACAATAGCGAGTGAATCGCCGCATATCGAACTGCTATAGGGATAATATCACCGAAGCTTAACAAAATACGTGGTCTAGTACCCTGATCGGGTATGAATTCCCCGCCTCATCAAGTTTACTCGACGCGTTCGGGGCGAGGCCACCGCAGATCTAAAATGCCGTCATCATTAGGCCAGATGCGCCCACAGCCGCCACACCGCAAGCCATCAGCGCCCGATTCCAACGCCACGCTGCCGCAAGCGGGGCAGCACAACAACGCGTCAGACGTCGGGGCAGCCGCCTCGCGCAGATGCGCCTTGACGAAGAGGCTGGGCGCCAGCTTCAGCCCGGCGCTCGGCCCCTGCAGCAGTCCATCCAGGCGCGCCAGGGCAGACGCAGGCACGACCCGCTTAAGAGCCGGGTGCCGGAAGTGAGAGACAGCTAACCCTTGATCTATCCGAAAGCCCGCCAGCGCCAGCTTCTCGGCCATCCACTCAGGATTGAAGTCGTAGTTAAGCGAGACAAACTCGTATGGTTCGGGGGCAAAAGGCGACCAATCCTGGCGGCGCAGCAAATAGCGGGCAATCGCCTTGAGATTCCGCTTGTTAGCAAACTCAAGGATAAAGCTACCGTCGGGGCGGAGCGCAGCGGCGATTTGATCCAGCGCCGCGGGGATATCCGCAACATGGTGCAAGACACGCACCGTCAACGCGGTATCCATGCTTCCAGGCGCAAGGGGCAAATGATAGAGATTGGCCGCCACGTAAATGAACCGACCATCGCGCCCCAGGCGCTCCTGAGCTTCTTTCAAACCCGATTTCGCATAATCCAACAGCACAACCCGCCGATAACCGGCATACAGATCGGCCAGGCGGCCAAACCCGGCGCCGATCTCTACCAGGCGCTCACCCTGCGGCGGCAAAAGCTTTTGCAGCGCGATCCGTTCAGCAAGATTCTCGTAGTCTCGACCCTGACCCTCCCAAAAGCGCGCCCTGTAGCTGGTTCCTTCGTAATTACAAATTGCCTGGCTCTGATCCACGACCTGCTCCGGGGGGTGCGTTTGGGCATGTTTCACGTGAAACATTTCTCGCCGCACGGCTATCCCAATTAATATGCGAAATGGGCGGTGGCTGAACCCACCGCCCATTAGGGCTTGCGTTGATGCGATTTTATTATAACACGGCTTGTCAACCCCTCGCACACGCATTTGCCGAACGGGTGACGCGCCGACAGATCAGGTAGACGTGACGTTTCTCAACGCCTCACCTGAAACCTCTGTCGCTTCGTGCTACGCCCCACCTACGCCCCGATGCCGGTACACAATCCGCCCCTTGGTGAGATCGTAAGGCGATAACTCAACCCGCACACGATCACCCAACAGGACCCGGATGTAGTACTTGCGCATCTTGCCGGAGAGGTAGGCCAGCACTTCGTAGCCGTTGTCGAGCTCGACGCGGAAATTGGTGTTGGGCAGCGCCTCAACCACCTTGCCATCCACCGTCAGCTTATCCTCTTGCTTGGGCACGTACAATTACCTTCCTGAACAAACTTTGACACCGGCGCCCACAACACGCTATACCGTTGGCATAACGGTTAACAACCGTGACGCCGGTGTTATTTTACATAATCAGCGAATGCTCTCGCGACCCTCACGCCGGCGCTGCGCCTGGCGAGCCTTGCGGATCGCTTTCTGCTTCTTGAGCCGGCGCAACTCACTCGGCGGGGTAAACCAGCGTTTCTTGCGCACAGTCGGCAGAATGCGCTGTTTCATGACTTCCTTGCGGAAGCGCTTCAGCAGCGACTCCTGAGATTCCCCCGGTCGAAGGACTACAGTTGCCATACGGTCTCACCTCCCTTCCTGTCCACAGTTAACCCGTTATGCACAATCCTGCCCGTGAAATAACAAACCTCACCTTGCGGTGAGGCCCAGATCACAAACTCGAAGCGGCGAGGCCAATGCGTTGTATGCGCTTTACGCGACGACTCGGGCGTTCAGAAGCTTACAACTCCGCTCAGGCCATAAGCGCTCCCAGTGACGGAAACGTGCACGGATTAGGGCTATCACAAGTATAGCGCAGAACGGTCATTTATGTCAAAATGGCGCGCCCCCGTCCCACGTGGCGACGCCGGGCCGCTTGAAGAATCTATCCGCATATTCCCAGATCATCATGTCTCCTGACCGAAACCTTCGTAGTCACGGCTTCAGCCGTTGGGGGCATGACAACGGCTGAAGCCGTGACTACGAAGAAGCGCAACGCGCAGTTTTCGGATGGACTCTAAATAGCTCCACAAAAGTGGTCGGGGATTGACGCCTGGGTTTAGGATGGTGGTAGCTCAGCTTTGTACTTGGAGGCTACCCCATGCGACCCGGACGCTTCATCCAATTGGACGAGCCAGAACGCAGCGCGTTGCGGCGGTTATACCGGCAGACGAAAGACGCTGATGTGCGCTCG
>JBBQRS010000040.1:0-39172 GCA_038214535.1 Anaerolineae bacterium | reverse complement strand
TCATGTGGGTTTATCATGTCTTACCCTTTGTAGTGACGGCTTTCGCCGTTGGCGTGCGCCCCAACGGCTAAAGCCGTCACTACAAAGGAGCGCGAGAGGTGCGTTTACGAAACGGGCGGCCAGTCGAACCAGCGCGCCGGTTGGGTGTCGCCCAGATAGGCCAGGGCGGCCACGTAGTCGGGGGCCGGCTCGAACGATTGCAGCGCCCAGGCGCGTGGCGCGTCGCCCGTCCGCAGGTCCCACCGGACGGCGACCGGCTCGCCGGGGAGCAGGGTGACGGCGAACGCGCTGAGGGGAAAGTGTAGCCCCTCGCCGGTCGCCTTGAGCACGGCCTCTTTGCGCGTCCAGCAGCGGAAGAACGCCGCCTCCTGCGCCGCCGCATCGCCCGCGACCAGCAGATCGCGCATCTCCTCGGGTGCGAAGAAGCGGCGCGCCAGGCTCAGCGCGTCGCGCATCGGGCGTACCCGCTCGACATCTACGCCGATCTCCAGCCCGCGCGCCACGGCCAGCAGCGCGAGGTCTTCGGAATGCGTGAGGCTGAAACGGATGTCACCCTCGGCGGCGGGGCCGGCCAGTGCGGGCTTGCGGTTGGCGTGCTCGCGATAGGCGATGCGTTCGGGCGCGACGCCGGTGTAGGCGCCGAGGATCTGCCGCATCGCGCCGTGGCTCGCGACGAACCGGTCGCGGTGGCCCGCAAAGCGATACCCGGCAGCGCGTGCCCGCTCGCCCTCATCGAGGAGTTCGGCACAGTGCGCCACACGCTCGCCGGGGATTGCGTCCAGCGCGATCCGCCACAGATGAATCTCCGCGGAAGTCACCGGCTCTTCACCGCCTCCAGCGCGGCCATCAGTTGGTCGGCCAGCGAGTTGACGTGGGGGGCCATGTGGATGTTGCGGTGCGCGCCCTGCACGAGGCGGATCTCGACGCCGCCCGCCGCCAGTTGGCCCCAGCCATATTCGGGGTCCAGCGCGCCGAACACGGCCTTGCCCACGCTTTGCCAATCAGATCGGAAGAGCGTGACCCGCCCGCCGTAGGGTCGCGGGTTATATGAGCGTAACGCCAGCAATTGCAGCCGCATCAAGCGCTGGTGATGCGTCGGAACGCCGGTCAGATCGCTGCCCGCAATCGCCGCCAACTCGAGATCGTTGGGTTCGTAGATTTCGTCAGGCTCGTGTTCGAGGCGGCGCGCGATCCGGGAGCGAACGGCGCGCATCAACCAGGCGCGATCCATGCTCGCATAGTCTTTAGCCCAATAGGGCATACTGTGCCAGATGGTCTTCAGACGGCGTGGATCGAGCCGGGCCGTGCGCGTTTGGAAGCGCTTCGGGGTGAACCCCTCGATAATCGCGACCAGCGCCGTCTCCTCGCCCAGCGCCTCCAGTTGGCGCGCCATCTCATAGGCGACCACGCCGCCATAGCAATAGCCGCCGACCCGATAAGGCCCGTGGGGCTGGACGGTGCGCATGGCCTCGATGTAACGCGCGGCCATCGCCTCAACGCTCGTATCGGGTTCTTGTTTGCCGTCGGCGCCGCGCGCCTGGAAGCCGTAAAACGGCTGATCTTCCCGCATCCGACGCGCCAGCTCGCCATAGCCGACCACGCCGCCGCCGAAGCCGTGGACGCAGAAGAAGGGCGGCAGGTCGCCGCCGCGCTGGATGGTCGCGAGGATGTGTGAGCTTTCGATCTCCTGCCCGCCGTTCATCTCGTGCGCCAGTTGCGCGATGGTCGGCGCGCTGAAAATCAGGCTGAGCGGCAATCGCCGACCAAATTCCTCCTCGATGCGGGCGAAGAGCCGCACGCCCAGCAGCGAGTGGCCGCCCAGGGCGAAGAAATCATCGTGGATGCCCACGGTATCCAGCTTCAGCATTTCGGCCCACAGGCGGACGAGGCGGGTTTCGGTTGCGCCCACCGGCGCGGCGGACGCCGCGCCGGGTTCGCCGTCCCGCACCTCGGGCGGGGGCAGCGCCTTGCGGTTGATCTTGCCGCTGGGCGTGGTGGGGAAAGCGTCGAGCACGATGATATGACCTGGAATCAGCACGAGGGGCAATGCGCGGGCCAGCGCGTCGCGCGTCGCGCGCAGGTCAACCTGGCTGCCCGCCTGCGGAACCACGTATGCGATCAGTCGCCGCGTCGCGTCTTCACCGTCTGCCGTGACGACGGCATCTTTGATCGTCTCTTGCCGCCGCAGCAGCGCCTCGATCTCGCCCGGCTCCACGCGCCAGCCGCGAATTTTAACTTGATGATCGGCGCGCCCCACCAATTCGATGTTGCCGTCGGGCAGCCAGCGCGCCAGGTCGCCCGTGCGATACATCCGCGCGCCGGGCGTGGGCATGTAGGGGTCGGGCAGGAAGCGTTCGGCGGTCAGTTCGGGGCGATTGACATAACCGTCGGACAGGCCCCCGCCGCCGATGTAGAGCTCGCCGGGCACGCCGATGGGCGATGGCTGACCCTGCGCGTCGAGCACGTAGGCGCGCACGTTGCCGATGGGCCGGCCGATGGGGACGCGTTCGCCCAAGTGATCCGTCGCCGACGCTTGCGCCGGGTCATACCAGGTCGCGTCCCACACCTCGCTCGTGCCGTAGAGATTGTAGAGCGTCGCGTGGGGCAGGGCGCGGTGGAAGGCGAGATCGAGGTCACGCGGCAGCACTTCGCCGGTGCTGACCCAGAACAGGAGCCGCGGCAGGCGTGCGGCCAGGTCGGGCACGGTGTCGAGGAGGACGCGCAGCAACGACGGCACCAGCCAGACCTGTGTCACGCCGGCGCGGGCCAGCGCCTCCACCAGGGCGTGCGGGTCGCGCATCGCGTCGTCGGAGATGATCGCCGCGGGCGTCCCCTGGAGCAGGTAGCCCAGCAATTCCCACAACGAGTCTACGAAGGAGAGCGCCGATTTCACGCTGCCCACATCGCCCGGTTGCTGTGGATAGGCGGCCCACATCCAGTTCAACCGGTTGAGGATTTGCCGGTGCGGGATGAGTGCCCCCTTCGGCGCGCCGGTCGAGCCGGAGGTGTAGACGATGTACGCGGGCGCGTCGGGCGCGAGGTCGGGTTGCAGATCGGCGACGGGTTGCTGCGCCAGCGCATCGGCAATCCGATCCAGGCAGATGAACTCGGCGGGTGCGCCGGCCAGCGCGTCGAGCCAGCGCTCGCGCGTGATGACGCGCGCCACGCCGCTGTCTTCGATCATGAAGCGCAGGCGTTCCGCCGGGTAGTGCGGGTCGAGCGGGACGTAGACGCCGCCGGCTTTGAAGACAGCCAGCAGCGCGACGGGCGCATCGGGCGATTTTTCGACGGCGACGCCCACGCGGTCGCCGGGGCGCACGCCGTCCGCGATCAGATAGTGCGCCAGCCGGTTTGCGCGGTCGTGCAATTCGGCGTAACTCAGCGTCGCATCGTCCGCGAGGAAGGCGACCGCCTTGGGCTGCTGCGCCGCGCGCGCGTCGAACTGTTGGACGACATCGCGCGTCTCCGCGTAGGCGGTTGCGGTGTCGTTCCACGTCTCCAGAACCAGCCGTCGTTCCGCGTCCGGCAGCATAGAGGTCTGGCTGATGGGCCGGTCGGGGTCGTCCGTCATGGCGCGTAACAGGGTTTTGAGGTGCGCGGCCATCCGCCGGATCGTCTCCGCGTCGAACAGGTTGGTGCTGTACTCGAAACGTCCCTGCACGCCGGTCGCCGTCTCGGTCAGATAGAGCGAGAGGGGCAGCTTGGCCGTGTGTACCGGCGCGGGTAACTTCTGCATCGTCAGGCCGGGCGCGCCGGGCAACGTCGCGGGCGCGCTTTGATGCACCATCAGCGCCCGGAAGAGCGGCGAAAGCCAGGCGTCGCGATTTGGCTGAAGCTCTTCCAGCAACAACTCAAAGGGCATGTCCTGGTGATCGTAGGCGGCGAGGGTGACGCCGCGCACGCGCGCGAGCAATTCGCGCACCGTGGGATCGTCCGCCAGACTCACGCGCAACACCAGGGTGTTGATGAAGGGGCCGATCAGGTTTTCGATCTGCGTCTGGCGGCGATTGGCGATGATCGTGCCCAGGGCCACGTCGTCTTGTCCCGAGTAGCGACAGAGCAGGATCGCGCAGGCGGTCAGCAGCATCATGAAGGGGGTGACGTTCGATTCGGCGCCCAGGGCGTTCACGCGTCCCGTCAGGTCGGCGGCGAGGTCGAAGAATTCACTCTCGCCGCGCGCGCTCAGCCGCGCGCCCAGGGGCCGGTCGGACGGAAGCTCCATCGGCGTCAGCCCGGCGAGCTGGTTGCGCCAGTAATCGAGTTGGGGTTTCAGCGCGTCGCCCGCGGCCAGGTCGCGCTGCCAGGCGGCATAGTCGCGATATTGCACCGGCAATTCGGGCAAGCGCGGCGCACGGCCTTCGCGCAGGGCCGCATAGCACTCGACCATCTCCGCCGTCAGCAGCCGCCCCGACCAGCCATCGCAGGCGATATGATGCTTGACCAGCAGCAGGACGTGATCGTCGTCGGCCAGCCGGAAGAGGGTTGCGCGCAGCATCAGGTCGGTTTCGAGGTCGAAGGGGCGCGCGATCGCACCCGGGAAACGCGCCTCGACGGCGGCCAGGCGCGCGTCGGGGGCCAGGCTCGCCAGATCCACCTGCTCCAGCGTCAGGTCCCACTCCGGCAGGATCACTTGTAGGGGGATGCCGTCTTCCAGCCGGTAGACCGTGCGCAGGGCTTCGTGGCGCGCGACGACGGCGCGCAGCGCCTCAAGCAACGCCCCGGCGTCGAGCGCGCCGGTCAAGCGCCAGGCCGACGGCTCGTTGAACGAGTAATCGTCCGGCTCGAACCGGCTGAGGAACCACAGCCGCTCCTGGGCAAACGAGAGACGCGACGGATGATCGTCGGGCAGGGCAAGGATCGGTGCGGGTGTGTTGGCGGCCTGCAACGCTTTGAACTGCTGTTCCAGCAGCGCCCGTTTTTCCAAAGGCAGCGCTGCGATGCGTTGGCTTAAATCAGACATATGAGGCTCGATTATCAAAGATTCTGCGAATCGTCATGGCTGCCCGACGCTTCGAGCGCCGCGAGCAACCTTTCGATCGCATCCGGGTCCATCCGGGCTGCCTGTTGCTGCACGATCAGGGCGGCCATCTCGGCCACCGTGGGGGCGTCGAACAGGCGACCGGCGGGCAGGTCCACCTGGAACGCGTCCAGGATGCGGCCCGCAATGCGCGTGGCCTGGAGCGACTGGCCGCCGAGCGCGAGGAACCGGTCGTTGACGCCGACGGCGTCCAGCGACATCACCGCTTGCCAGATCGCGGCGACCTCCGCCTCGACGGGCGTGCGTGGGACGACGTAGGGCGTCTCGAGCGCGGGCCGTTCGTCGCCGATGGGGGCCAGCGCCTTGCGATCTACCTTGCCGTTATTGTTGAGCGGCATGGCGGCGAGCAGGGTGATGCGCGCCGGCAGCATATACGCCGGGACGCGCTCGGCCATTTGGCGTCGCACCTCTTCGATGGTCAGGCGTGTCCCATCCGCGGGCACAACGTAGGCGTGTACGACAGGCCCGTCCGTCGCCTGGCGCGCGACGGCAGCGGCAAGGTTGACGCCGGGCAGCCCGCCCAGCGCCGCTTCGATCTCGGAAAGCTCGACGCGCTGGCCCGCCAGCTTCAACTGTGAGTCGGCGCGGCCGGCCAGTTGCAACCTGCCGTCGGGACGAAACATCCCCAGATCGCCGGTGCGATAGATGCGCAGGTCGGGGTTTGCGGGGTCGCGGGTATATGCTGCTGCGGTCAGGTCGGGGCGGTGCCAGTAGCCCGGCGACATATAGCGCCCTTTCACCCACAACTCGCCGATCTCACCGGGCGGCGCCTCGTGCCCCTGCTCATCCATGATCATAATTTCGATACCCTCGATCGGATAGCCCACCGGTGGAATCGGCGTATCCGAGCGCGTCTCGCGATCCCAGAAGCCCATCGTCAGGTGCTTGACCTCAGAGAGGCCGAGGCTGTGCCGGATGATGCAGCCGGGTTCGATCAGCGCCTGGACGCGCTCCAGATCCGCACGATAGAGCCGGTCGCCGCCGATGCCGATCAGCCGCAGATCGGGGAAGCGGTCATCGGGACCGGCGACTTCCACGAGCCGACGGAAGAGCGACGGTACGGAGGAAGCATAGGTGATGCGTTCGTTGCGCAGCCACGCGGTCAGCCCGCACTCGTCTTCGCAGTGCATGTCATAGAGGCAGAGACACCCGCCGGTGAGCAGCCCGCCGTAGATTTGCGGGTACGGGCCGCTGAAGGTGAGCGCGCCCAGCACGCCCAACCGGTCTTCGGGGCAGAGGTGGAAGGTGTTGGCCGCCGTGCCCGCAAAAAAGAGCACGTCGGGGCGATCCACGATCACGCCCTTCGGCTTGCCGGTGGAGCCGGAGGTGAAGATGATGTAGGCGTAGGCGTCGTGGGCGATTTCCACGTCGGGGTTCTCTTCCGACCCGCCATCATGCAGTTCTTGTGGGAGGAAGACGCGCGCCGCCGAAGGCGCGGCGATGGCCCGCGCGTCCGCCAGGGTCTCGGGGTCGGCGATCAGCGCGCGTGCTGCGAGGTCGGCGAGAATTTGCGCCTGCCGCGCGGCCGGGTCGAAGGGGCTGAGTGGGACGTAGAACTTCCCGGCCTTGAGGATGCCCCACAGCGCGACGATCATGTCCACGCTCTCGTGCATCAGCATGGGGATCGGTTCTGCGTCGTCGCCCAGGGCGGCGAGCAGCGCGTGCGCCACGCGGTTGGCCGCGCGGTTCAGTTGATCGTAGCTCAAGACGCGCCCCTTGTAACTCACCGCGGGGCGGTCGGCATAGCGCGCGGCTTGTTCCTCGAAGTAGCCCACGAGCGAAGGGATCGTTTCGGGGCGCGGGAATTCCATCCAGCCCCCGGTGGGGTGGAAGCAACGCGCGAGAAGCTCGCGCTGTTTCGCAAGGACGGTGTCACGCTCGGTTGGGTTGATGTCAGGTAGCCTCATATGTCTCTTACCACCAAATACAGGGTTGATTGGGATCAGCCCTATCTGGCCCGGTCATGCGATGTCGCGTATATCATCGGTGCGGTCGGTCGCTTCAAGCGCCGCGAGCAATCGTTCGACATCTACAGGGTCAATCAGGGTCGCCTGCTGCTGCACGATCAGAGCGGCTATTTCCGCCACGGTAGGCGTGTTGAACAGGCTACCGGCGGGCAGGTCCACCAGGAACGCATCCAGGATGCGACCTGCGATACGCGTTGCCTGGAGCGACTGGCCACCGAGTTCGAGAAAGCGGTCATAGATGCCGACCGTATCGAGCGATAATACCTCCCGCCAGATTGCGGCGACGCTCGCTTCCACGGGCGTGCGTGGCGCAACACAGGGCATCTCGAGCGGCGGTCGTTCGTCGCCGATGGGAACCAGCGCCCTCCGATCTGTCTTGCCGTTATTGTTCAGGGGCAAGGCGTCGAGAAGAGCGATGCGCGCCGGAATCATATATGCGGGGACGCGTTCGGCCACCTGGCGGCGCAAGGCGGCGACAGATAGTCGCGCTCCGGTTGCCGGTACAACATAGGCATGAACGATTAGCTCCGACCCGCCCGTCTGCCGCGCCACAACTGCCGCTTCGCTGACGCCTTCCGCGGCGCGTAGTGCGGTTTCTATCTCGGAAAGCTCGACCCGCTGGCCGCCCAGCTTCACCTGTGCGTCAGCGCGTCCGGTCAACAGCAGGGCGCCATCGGGACGAATCATCCCCAGGTCACCGGTGTGACAGATGCGCAAGTCGGGGTTGGCGGGGTCGCGTGCATAGGCGCGCGCCGTGAGGTCGGGGCGACGCCAGTAGCCTGGTGACATGTAGCGTCCCTTCACCCACACTTCACCGATTTCGCCGGGCGGCGCCTCATGTCCCTCCTCATCCACGATCCGGATTTCCGTATCCTCGACCGGGTGGCCAACCGGCACAACGGGCGTGTCCGAACGCATCTCGCGCCCCCAGAATCCCAGCGTCAGATACTTCACTTCTGACATGCCCAGGTGATGCCGGATGATGCCGTCGGACTCCATCATGGCCTGGATACGCTCGAGGTCTTCGCGATAGAGCCGGTCGCCGCCGATCCCGATCAAGCGCAAGTCGGGGAAGCGTTCGTCCGGGCCGACGATTTGCGTCAGGCGGCGGAAGACCGATGGAACCGAGGAGGCGTAAGTGATGCGTTCGTTGCGCAGCCAGGCCGCCATCGCGCGCTCACTCTGCCGGTGCAAATCATAGAAGCACAGACACCCGCCGGTGAGAAGCCCGCCATAGATTTGTGGGGCGGGGCCGCTGAAACTCAATGCGCCGATGATGCCCTGTCGCTCCTCAGGGCACAGGTGGAAGCTGTTGACGGCGATCCGGGTGAAAAATAGCACATCGCCGCGATCTACGATCACGCCTTTCGGTTGGCCCGTCGAACTGGAGGTGAAAATGATGTACGCGTAGGCGTCGTGAGCAATTTCCAGTTTCAGGTTATGATCGGGCCCGGCATCGCATAACGCCGCAATGGGGAAGATATGACGCTCACCCGCAACGGCTAACGCCGTCTCGTGGTTCTCCGCATCTGTAATCAGGACGCGCGCACCGAGATCGTGGAGGACTTGCGCCCGCCGCGCGGGCGGGTCGAACGGGCTGAGGGATACGTAGAACTTGCCGGCCTTGAGGATGCCCCACAGCGCGACAATCATGTCCACGCTGGTGTGCATCAGCATGGGGATCGGCTCGGGATCCGCGCTCCGGGCCTCGATCAGCGCGTGCGCCACACGGTTCGCCGCGCGGTTTAGTTGATCGTAGGTGAGGACACATCCCGCGTAGCTCACCGCGGGGCGGTCGGCATAGCGCGCGGCTTGCTCCTCGAAGTAGCCCACGAGCGAAGGGATCGTTTCGGGGCGCGGGAATTCCGTCCAGCCCCCGGTGGGGTGGAAGCAACGCGCGAGAAGCTCGCGCTGTTTCGCGAGGACGGCATCGCGCTCGGTTGGGTGGGTGTCTGATGCGACCATGTGCCTTGCTTCATACGTGCAACATACGTGCAACGCACCTTCGAAGGTGCGTTGCACGTGTGGGGGGAGTCCCGGCAATAAAAGCGTACCCTGCAAAAATCACCGGCAGGGTACGCTAAGTTCTCCACTTGTGCAAGTATACAATCGGGGTTGTATGTTGCGAAAGTTTAGTACCCCAGCGTCTTGTCTACCTGGTTGACCAGCGGGCCTTCGTCCTTCAGGAAGCGGTTCAGGTTCTCGCGGAAGATGCGGATGATGTTCTCGCCTTCGTATTGCGTGCCGCCGGCGATGTGCGGGGTAATCAGCAGGTTGGGGATGTCCCACAACTCGCTGTCGGCGGGCAGCGGTTCCGGCTCGAACACGTCGAGCGCCGCGCAGGCGATCACGCCGTCGCGCAGCGCCGCGGCCAGCGCCGTCTGGTCAATGATGCCGCCGCGCGAGATGCCGACGAGCATTGCGCCGGGCTTCATCTTTGCCAGTTGCGCCACCCCGATCATCCCGTGGATCTGCTCGGTATAGGGCACGGTGACGATTACGTAGTCAGACTGCGCCAACAGCGTATCGAGAGCGTCGAGGCCCCAGACTTCGGCATTCTCTTGCGGGCACTTATCGGGGAACAGGTCCACGGCAATGCAGCGTGCTCCGAAGGCTTTCATCCGCTCGGCGGTGGCCCGCGCCATCGCGCCGTAGCCCACGAAGCCGACGGTGCTGCCGGTCAGTTCGACCAGTTTCGGGCGGATGTCGCGCATCGCCCACTGATGGGAAGGCTGCACCAGGATGCTGTCGCGGATGCCGCGCGTGAAGGCCAGGATCATCGCGAAGATGCTCTCCGCGAGACACCCGCTGTGCGTGCCGCGCGCGCCGGTCAGCAGGCAGTCGCCCGCGACCAGTTCCGGGATCATCAGGTAGTAGTTGACGCCGGTGCTGGGCGACTGCACCCACTTGAGGTTTTTGGCGGCGACGAACAGGTCGCGCCCCAGATGCCCCATATAGACATCGGCGTCGGCAATTTCACCCATCAGGTTGTCGCGATCCGGGCAATAGGCGAAGGTAACTTCGGGATGTTCCGTTTCGAGATCCGGCAATGCGCGTTCGAGACCCATGACATTGGGACCGATCAGAACCTTCATCTGTGTCTCCTGGTGAATAAAGTGATGAAATGATGCGTGAAGTGCGTTGCACCTCCGGCCTCATCACGTGCAACGCACCTCCGAGGTGCGTTGCACGTGGCAGGGGTGGGGACGCACTTGTGACTACTTAAGGTGCTCCGCGGCCCACTCGATGTCGAGCGCGGCCAGACCGGCTTCGGTCGGCGTGCCCGTCTCCGGGTCCCAGCCCATCATGCCGTAGTAGAGGCTGATGCTTTCGTCCAGCACTTCGGGGTCCACCGGCTTCTCGTTGACGGTCTGGGTCTTGAAGTAGCTGTTCATGCGCTTCGGCAGCTTATCATCCGCGCGGCTGAGGCCCTCGCGCAGGTTGAACACCCGCGCCAGCGTCACGCCGCGCTGCGCGACCTGTTGCAGTTCCATCGTGGTGGCCTTGAAGCCCGTGATCGAGCGCACCAGGTCCACCTTCTGATCCACAGACCAGGGGATGAACATGCACATGCCCAGGTGGTTGTCGAGCCATTGCCAGTTGGAGACGTGGGTGAAGGCGCGCACTTTGGCCGGGCCAAGTTCCGTCTGCGGCATAGATTCATAGACGCCCCAGCCCTGCAACTCCTCGCTCAGCGGCGCTTTTTCCATGCTGCCGTCCCAGAAGTTGTGCATGTGGTCGGCCCCGGTGGGCGACACGGCGTAGCCCAGCGCCTGGCCGTGGCGGGTGCGGCATTCGTGCATCGGGAACGGCTGACCCTTCACGTGGATCGCGAAGTCCTCAGCTTCCGGCCCGATCTCCTGCACGGCGCCCTTCGGGCCTTCCCCCAGCAGCCAGCCCAGCCCCTCGGTGCGTTCGCCGATGCGGCGGATCATCTCGACCATCGCGGCGGCGTTGCCGAAGCGCAGGTCCAGCCCCTGGGTGTCTTCGGACGTAATCAGCCCGGCCTCGAAGCACTCCATCGCGAACGAAACCATCATGCCCGCGTTGATCGTGTCCAGCCCGTAGGCGTTGCACAGCTCATTCGCCGTGCTGACCGCCGCCAAGTCGTCCACGCCGCAGTTCGAGCCGACCGCGCCGATGGTCTCATATTCCGGCCCACCGTAACGCGGGTTTGCCTGGAACGGCCCTTCGGTGATTTCGACCACGCGCTTGCAGGCGATGGCACACGCATAGCAGGAGTCGCGATCCACCATCACGGTATCGCGCATCACTTCGCCTGAGATCGCGTGCGCGCCCGCGAAGGTGCCGTTCTGGAAGTTGCGCGTGGGAAGCTGCCCGGCGTGATCGAGCGAGTCTACCCCGCCGGCCGTGCCCAGGTCGTGCATCCCCCACGATTTGTCTTTCCAGTTATCGCGCATCCAGCGGCTGAGTTCTTTGAATTTGTCGGGGTCGGCCATTTGCACGCGCTGTTTGCCGCGCGCGGCCACTGCCTTCAGATTCTTGGAACCCATCACCGCGCCCAGGCCGGGCCGCCCCGCGGAGCGCGTGGCGTCGTTCATCACGCACGCGATGCGCGACAGGCGTTCGCCCGCCGGCCCGATCATGCTGACGCGCACGAGCGAGTCGCCCAGCTCTTCGCGCAATTTATCCTGCGTCTCCAGGGTGTGCATGCCCCACAGGTGACCCGCCGGGCGAATCTCGATCTCGCCGTCCTTGATCCACAAGTAGACCGGCTCGGCGGCCTTGCCGTAGACGATCAGCGCGTCGAAGCCCGCGAGTTGCAGCTCGGCCCCGAAGAAGCCGCCCACGTCCGCCTCGCCATAGCCGCCCGTCAATGGTGACTTCGCGCCCATGGCGTTGCGCCCGCCGCCCGCCAGCGGCGCGCCGGTGGTCGCGCCATTGGCGAAGATTAGCACGTTCTCCGGCCCTAGCGGTTCGGCCCCTTTGGGCACTAATTTCAGCAAGTAGTACGCGACAAAGCCCTGACCGCCCAGATAGGTGCGATAGAAGGCCGCCGGCGGCTCTTCCATCCAGATGCGCCCATCGGTCAGATCCACGTGTGCGATCTTTCCGCTAAATCCGTTCATGTTATTTTACACCTCTGCGTTTTTGTGGCATCAGGTACAATTATACTCCTGATGTGCCCGCGCATACAAACCCGCCGCGCATACAAACCCGGTTTCCGGCTACGCCGAAAAAACCGGGTTTGTGACCCTGGGGTTAAGTAAAACTCAACCGCCGCCCTTCACCGCGCCCGCCGTCAGGCCGGCCACCATGAACCTCTGGCCGAAGATATAGAGGATCAGCACGGGGATAGCCATGAGCAACGCCGCGGCGGAGAGCTGGCCCCACGGTAACACATCGCCGATGATCATCTGCGACAGCCCGACCGGGATGGTCATCTTGGTCTCGCTCTGGATGAACACGTAGGCGAAGAGGAACTCGCTCCAGGCCTGCGTCACGCCGAAGAGCGCTACGGCCATCAGCGCGGGCTTGGTCAGCGGCAGCACGACTTTCGTGAACGCCTGGAAGCGGTTGCAGCCATCTACCAGCGCCGCCGCCTCCAGTTCTTCCGGGATCGTCGCGTAATAGCCCATCATCAGCCAGATGGCAAACGGCAGGCTGAAGGTCGGATAGGAGAGGATGAGCGACCACAGACTGTTGGTCAGATGCAGCCCGGCGAAGAGTTGGTAGATCGGGATCAGCATCATGATCGCCGGCATCAGGTAGGCCACCAACACCAGATTCGAAAACTGTTTGGCCCCGCGCCACTGCAAGCGGGTGAGCGCGTACGCGCTGGTCGCCGCGACAACTGTGGCGAGGAACGCCGTCGAGATGGAAACGATCAACGTGTTCTTCATCCAGGTGAGGAAGTTATTGTTTGGCCCCAGCAGCGTCTTGAACTGATCCAACGTCCACGGCGTCGGCCAGAAGACGTTTTCGAAACGGGTGACCTGAAGTTCACTCTTGAAGGCCGTCACGATGACCCAGTAGAAGGGGAGCAGCTCGAACCCGAGCAGCAGGAACAACGCGATGCCCGGCAGAATTTGCCCCATCCATCGGGGCCTCTGGCCGACGGTGTCAGCAGCTTTTTTGAACAACCCGGTGAACCACGTTAACCCATTCTCGATGGCGTCATTGATGGCCCAGAATAGGGCGACGGCCGCCGTCAGGATCATCTTGAACGGCCAGGCAATCACCGCGCCGATTTTGGAGAGGATGCCCGGCGCACGCTCTGTTGGCTCTTCGTCGTAGAGCCGCCGGCCCTGCATCATGTAACGGCCCAGCACGACGATGAAGATGCCCAACACCGGCGCCATCGTCAGGGCGACGGCGATGCCCTTGCCGTACATCTGTGCGCCGATGCCCCAGTTATACGACAGGATCGAGTAGACCTTGGTGGCATCCATCGGCCCGCCGTTGGTGAGCAGGAAGATCAGCGTGAAGGAGTTAAATGTCCAGATGGTTGAAAGCAGGGTGACGACGATCAGGACGTATTTCAACCCCGGCAGCGTGATGTGCAGGAACTGGCGCCAGCCCGTGGCGCCGTCAATGGCGGCTGCTTCGTACAACTCCTTATCAATCGCCTTCAGGCCGGCCAGGATGTTGATGACGAAGAAGGGGATACCTTGCCACAGGTTAATCATTACCAGGGTGGGCAGCGCCGAATTGATGCCGCTGAGAAACAGGAGCGGTTTATCAATGATGTTCAAATCGAGCAGGAGCCGGTTCAACCCGCCGTAAATCGGGTCGAGCACGCTTTTCCAGGTGATGGCGCGTACGATGTCGGGGATAATCCACGGCAACAGCACCAGGCCGGTGAAAAGCGCACCCCAGCGGCCCAGCCGGTTGAGCAGGACGGCGATCAAGGTGCCGAAGATCACCTTGATAACGATGGATGAGACGGTAAATTTTGTGGTAATCCACAGTGACCGCCGGAAGAACTGATCGCCCCAGACGTCAATGTAATTTTTGAACCCCACAAAGGGACCGATCTCGACGCTCACGGTGTTTGTGAAACTGATGTAGACCGCGCGCAGGAAGGGGTAGGCGATGATGCCGCCCATCAGAGTCACGGTTGGCAGCATCAGGGCCCAGGCCCAGGCCCAGTCGCGGCCCAGAAAGTTCTGCAGCCGTTTGCTGAGGCTTTGCGGCGGCGCGGGTGCTGTCAATGGCGTGTCTGTACGTACTACATTGTCCATATACCCAACTCCTATGTGGGGTTTTGGTCCCTCATAGTGGCGACTCAAGTTGGCCGTATAACCGGGGCAGCGCCTGAAGTCGCCACTACGAAGTTTGCTATGGGTCCTTACGCTGGCAGCGGCGCAAGGATACGGGTGTAGACGTTCGGTTTAGGCCTTCACGCCGGCCAGGCCGTTATCTTTGAAGACTTGCACGTAGCGTTCGTGGCAGGCCTTGACGGCCTCCGCGACGGGCGTGCCTTGCAGGATAGAAGCCGTCATGTCGGCCTCGAGGCCGGCCGCATCGGCGGCCGCCATCGCCTTCGATTGCACCGGCCCGGGATAGAGGCCCGGCGAGACGGAGCCGTTCGGGTCGCGCGCGACCTTCTTTTGTTGCTGGGCCACGGGGTCGGTCTGGATGTAGGCCGATTCATCCCACAGTTTCTCGTAGGCGGGCAACCCGAAGGACGGGTTGTTCGTCAACATGGCGTCGTAGTTGTCCAGATCCAGAATGAAGGAGCGGATCAACTCGCGGGCCGCGTTTTGGTTCTTTGCGCCCTTCATCAGCGCCAGGTAGTTGGCGCCCAGGCGGTTGAACTCGGTGTTGACGGGGCCGCCCACCGGCGCGTGGAACTTGGTGATCTCGCGGATGGGGTTGTTGTCGAGCAGCGCCTTGGCGTAGACCGTGCCGCCGTTCTGGGTGTAGGCCAGCTTGCCGGCGAGGTACGCCTCGTTGTTCGAGGAGTCGGTCCATGCGAGGACGCCGGGCGGCATCATCGGGGCCCACTTCTCATCCATGTAGAGTTGGGTGATCGCCGTCATGGCTTCCACCATCTCCGGCGAGTCGAAGGTCACGAATTGGCCGGTTTCGTCCTGCTTGTAGGCGCCATAACCGTGCTGCGCGCGCGTGCGGAACCAGGTGTAGTCGTTGGAGCGGTTGATGGTAGTGCCCCAGCCATAGAGTTCCTTGCCCGGATCGGACACGGAGAGGCAGGCATCCCACAGATCGGTGAAGAGCCGGATTTCATCCAGCTTGATGCCCGCGCCCTCGAACACCGGCGCCTGATACCAGCCGCCATCGGAGCGCTGGAAGTAGGGGACGAAGCGCCATTGCCCTTCGTAGACCCAGTCCGCGACCTGGGGCGGCGCGGCAGGACCCCACTTGGCCTCGATCTCATCCACGAGGTCTTGCACCGGGTCCACGAGGTTGCCGTTCACCAACTGCACGGGGTTCTGGTCGTGCATCATCAGATCGGGGGGATTGCCGGCCGCGGCCTGCGCGGTCAGCTTTTCGACGAACGGGGTGCCGCCGGTGAAGCCGGCTTCGTAGGTCACGTCAACCGGCCAGCCCTTTTCCTTGCAGAAGGAAAGGACTTCGGCGCGCCACCAGTCGTTGAAGTTCGGGAAGAAGTCTTTCTTCTGGATGACCCACAGGGTGCCGTTGATCTGGACCGGCGCGGCTACCTGGACCTCAACGGTCTCCTTGACGATCTTCTCGACCTCGACTTGCTTCTCGACGACGACGGTATTGACTGTTTCGACGAGTTTCTCGATGATGATCGGGGTGGCCGGGGCCTGGGGCGCCGCGGGCGCCGCACACGCGGCGATGGCCGCGCCGGCCGTGCCAATTCCGGCCAGCCGCAGGAAATTGCGGCGGGTCAGTGCTTTCGACTTAGACATCATGGCCTCCTAGTCTCCTCATTGATCTAAGAATCTGTTACGCCAATGCCGGTGCTCTGTAAGTGGCTTCTTTGCCCTCACCCCCTTTCGGTTGTCAATTCCTCTTGTGTGTCCTCGCCCTTCTTCGCTCTTCTTCGCTCGTAGTGCGCACTCCTGTGCGCTATGGTGCGTGGACCCAAAAGCGCACAGGAGTGCGCACTACGAACAAGACGGCGCTACGAACAAGACGGCGCTGCGAACTATGCCGTTTCCAGGATCTTCCGCATCTTCTCGCCGTTGGTCTTCCACCAGCCGCCCAGGATCGAGAGATCCCAGCCGATGCAGAAGTGCCGTACGCCCAGGTCCAGATAATATTGCGCCTGTTCCGGGCTGCCGATTTCGGCGCGGGGTGGTACGCCCATCTTGATCGCCGTCTCGAGCACCCGCTTCTCGATCGCCTTGACTTCCGGCGAACCGGCCTGGCCCGGCATACCGATGCTCATGGCATAATCAACGCCGCCCCATTGTATCATATCTATTCCTGGAACTTCAAGCACACTTTCCAGGTTGTCCACAAGTTCGCGTTTTTCAACCATCAATAACACAACAAGGTCGCGCAGGTGCTGTACGTACGCCGGCGTGCCGCCGTAACCGGGGTAGGTGAACCGGCGTGCCTGGTTGCCGAAGATGCCGCCGTCGTCCGGCGTTTCGGGCTTGCAGATGCGCACGCACTCCTGCGCGTCTTCCACAGTGCGCACGTCGGCGAAGAGCACACCCTGGAACCCCGAGCCGACCGCGCGCTGCGCGAGCCATGTGCGCGGCTGCTGGTCAATCTTGATGATCGCCGGCAGGTTGTAAAGCTCCGACGTGCGGCCATAGTGATCCAGATCGTGCAGGTCGAAGGTGGCATACTCGGCCACGAACTCGACATAATCAAACATCCCGGTGTGGCCCAGGATTTCCAGGATAGCCGGGGACATGGTGTTCATGTGCGTCCCCAGGGTCGGTTTGCCGGCCTTCAGAAGTTCGCGGAAGCTGTTCGGTTTCAAGGCGTTCCTCCTTATGTTGTGGTGATCAGGGATCGGTGGTTAGGGATCAGAGATCAGGGATCGGTGATTAGTGACCAGGGATCGGTGGTTAGGGATTGGTGATTAGGGATTGGTGATTAGGGATTGGTGATTAGTGACCAGGGATCGGTGATTAGGGATCAGGGATCAGGAGCAGAATAGAGCTGATCCCCACTCCCCGTCCTGCTCCCCAACACCTGATACCTGCTCCCCGATACCCGATACCCGCCCCTACTTATCCCACCGCCGGTCGGGCTGCCAGAAGCCCAGCTTCGGCGTGTTCCACTCGTCGGTCGGCTCGAACAGCCCGCCGGAACGCAGGTTCGCGCGGATGCCCTCCAGATTCAGGTCAATGCCCAGCCCCGGCTTATCGGGCACGGTCACGAAGCCGCCCTGGATGTAGTCGGTGGGCAGCCCGGTCACCAGCCCCTCCCAGAAGGGCAGGTCGAGGCCGTGATGCTCCAGTGCGACGAAGCTGGGGATGGCGGCGGCGGTATGCAGGTTCGCCATGAACGCGATGGGCGACCCGGCGAAGTGCAGCGCGCAGGGCAGTCCGTGGCGCTCGCCGTAGTCCGCGATGCGCTTCGTCTCGAGCATCCCGCCGGAGGTGAGCAGGTCGGGGTGCAAAATATCCACCGCGCGCTGCTCGATCATCTCGCGGAACCCGTCGAGCAGGTAGAGTTCTTCGCCCGCGGCGGTGGGCACGCGGATGGCGTCGGTCACTTGTTTGTGCCCTACCACGTCATGTGGTGGCATCGGGTCCTCGATCCAGGCCAGACCGAACGGCTCCAGCGCCAGCCCCAGCCGGATCACTTCCTTGGCGGTCATGTAGCCGTGGCCGAAGTGGTCAATGCAGAGCGAAGTGTCCCAGCCCACGGCCTCGCGCACGGCGGCGACGATCTCGACCATGCGGGCGATGCCGGCGTCGGTCACGCGCGTGCCATAGCCCCAGCCCGGCGCGCGCCCGCGCATCCCCAACGCGTATTCGGGTTCGGGCGGCGGCGTCCCGATGATCGCGCCCGGCGCGCCTTCCAGCACCTCATGGATGATGTCGAACTTGATGAAGGTCAGCCCCATTGCCTTGCGGCCCAGCACGCGCTGCACGTAGGCTTCGGGCGTCGGCTCGGCGGGGGTGGGCGTGTCGGCGTAGAGGCGCACCTTATCGCGATGCTTGCCGCCCAGGAATTGCCAGCACGGCACGCCGTAGACCTTGCCCACCAGGTCGCACAGGGCGATCTCGATGCCTGAGACGCCGCCGCCCTCACGGCCCGGCCCGCCGAACTGCTTGATGGCCCGGAAGATCATGTCCGTGTTGCAGGGGTTCTGCCCCAGCAGCATGTGCTTGAACTGGAGGGCGTTCTCGCGGTGGCCTGCGTCGCGCACTTCACCGATGCCGTAGACGCCCTGGTTGGTGTCAATGCGGATGATGGGGTAGTCGTAGTTGCTGCACACGACTGCCGTGCGGATGTCGGTGATCTTGAGCTCGGAAGGCCGCGATCCGCCGCGCACGGCGTCCTCGATCCGGCCCAGTTGCGTATCTTCTTCAGTCGTCATGTTGCCTCTCAGAATTTACCACCAAGACACCAAGAGCACCAAGAAGAAAAGCTCTTCTTTGTGTTCTTTGTGTTCTTCGTGTCTTGGTGGTGAGTCGTCTATTTTTCCCACGTCAGATCCGGCTGGATGCGCGCCCAGAAGGCGTCTATCTCGCGCAGGTCGTCGGCGTCGAGCTTATTTGTCTGGTTGCGCATCCGGGTGTTCTTGAAGACGCCGCGGCGCACCATGATCTCTTTGGCGTAAGCCATGCCCATGATGCCTTCCAGCACCAGCCCCGGCAGCAGGCGGTCGAACAGGTCGCGCGCGGCGACCTCATCTCCCGCGTCGAGCAGCTCCCAGATGCGCTGCACCACGTCGCAGAACTGGCACGCGTGGACGCAGCCGGCCGCGCCGCGCGCCCACTCGGTGATGAGGTAGCGCCCGCCGTTGCCGCCCATCACACCGTGAATCGCCGGGCTGCGCCGCGCGATCAGCCCGCCCAGCCGCTGCGTCTCAGGCGATACTTCTTCCTTGACCCAGCTCACGTTTTCGATTTCGGTGCAAAGCTCGACCACCTGGTCGAGGGATAGCGCGACCAGGTCGGCGTTTTGAATCCAGACGGGGATGCTGACGGCGTCGGAGATGGCCTGATAGTAGGCGCGGATGCTGGGGAAGTCGGGGCGGCCCCCCATGTAGGGCGGCATCGCGATCACCGCGTCGGCCCCGACCTGCTGGGCGTATGCGGCGTAGCTGACGGCGAGGGGTGTGCTGACCGCGGCCACGTTGGCGACGATGGGGACGCGCCCGGCGGCGGCTTCCACCGGCACGCGGATCATCAGCCGGCGCTCCTCCTCGGTGAGTACGAAGAACTCGCTCACCATCACGGGCACGACGATGCCGCCCACGCCGGACTCGACGCAGAACGCGATCTCAGCGGCGAGCACGTCGGCGTCAATCCGGTCGTGCTCGTCACACGGGGTCATCGGGATGGCGAAACTGCCTCGCCAGACATCTTTGGTCATGGCTCTCCCCTGATGCTACCACGAAGGAGCGAAGGAACGAAGAAAGGAATATAAAACTTCGTTTCTTCGTTCCTTCGTGGTGAATCTTAAGTTACGGAGCTTTGCCCTTGAGGCCTTTGCGGCCCAGGAAGAGGGCGCGGCCGCCGAGTTCGGCTTCGATCTCCAGCAGGCGGTTGCCGCTGGGGCCGATGCCGCTTTCGCGGACGGTGCCGGCGTTGATGCCGACGCAGTAGTCGGCGATGTCCGACCCCTCGCCGCGGCTGGAGCACGGCATCACGCCGTAGCCGTTGCGATAGGCGAGCTGGATCATGTCCAGCGACTCGCTGATCGTGCCGATCTGGTTCACCTTGAGCAACACCGTGTTCGCCGCGCCCACGTCAATGCCATGCTGCACGCGCTCGGGGTTGGTCGTGAACAGGTCATCGCCGACGATCTGGATGGCCAGTTCTTTCGTCAGTTCGGCGGTGGTCTCGTAGTCGTCCTCATCGAACGGGTCTTCGAGGATCACGAACGGATAGTCACTGACCATCCGGCGGTAGATATCGAACAGGTCATCTTTGGTCTTTGGCTCGGCGGAGAAGATGCCGACGTAGCGTTTCATGTCGTCATCCCAGTACGTATCGGATGCGACGTCAACCTGGATGCCGACCTTGCGCTCGTAGCCGAGCTCGTTGATGGTCTCGACCATCAGGTCCCAGATTTCCGAGTCGTGCCTGGTGAGGCCGGCGGGTACCGCGGGATGATGCCCCGATGAGCTGACCGGCACGCCGTACTTCCGGTTCAGCGCCCCGCTCCATGCCTGGCCCAGGTCCCAGCAAGCATAGGACGCTTCGGAGAAAGTCGGGAAGTCATAGGCCATGAAGGAATAGCTGGGCTTGCCGCCCGACCTGGCCCCGCTGCCGTAGCGGTCGGAGCCGACGAGGCAGATCGTGCCGGGGACGGGGAGCGTGAAGGCCGAGGCCCCGCCGATGTGCTGGTAGAGCGGGATGTCGAGCGCGGCCGCGCCCGCCTTGAGCACCGCCGCCGAGACGGCTGCCGTGGCGTTGCCGCCCAGCCGCGCCTTGGCGTTTGGCCCGCCGATGTTCAGCATGGCGTAGTCCACTGCGTTCTGGTCTGCGGCGTTCAGGCCGATCAGCTCGGGCGCGATGACGTCGTTCACCGCATTGACGGCGCGCATGACGCCCTTGCCGCGGAATTTCGTACCGCCATCATAGGCGAACTCGATCTCGTGGGTGCCGATGGAGACGCCCGCCGTGCAAACGGCGACTCCTTTGGCCCCGTTTTCCGTCACAACCGTGGCCTCGATGCCGGGATGCCCCCTGTCGCTGTAGACCTGCCGAGAGGTGATGCTGATGATTGTTGCGCCGCGTGTCATTGTTTCTCCTTAGAATTACGAATTGAGAATTAGGAATTACGAATTGGGAATTACGAATTCAATCTTTTCATTCGTAATTCGTAATTTCTAATTCGTAATTAGCTTTTCGTGATGAGCGTCACGGCGAGGTCGCCGACGCTGACGTTGTGTTCCGCGACGATGCCGGAGTCGAGCCGCCACAGCGCCGCGGAGGTGGCGTGCGTACGCAGCGCGTCATGGATGCTGACCCCGGCGGCCTGCGCTTCGGCCATCGTCTCGCCATCTACAATGCCGCCGGCCAGGCAACAAACATCGCCCTGATCGTCGGCGAACCGGCCGCCGGGGCCATCCGTGCCGTCCGTATCCACAGAGCCCATGACGATATCTTCCGTATCGAAGATCATCATCGCGCCGCCCAGCGCGTATTCCTGGTTGCGCCCGCCGACGCCCTCTTCCTCGCCCACCGTCACCAGCAGCTCGCCCGCGCTGAGCAGGGCGCAGGGCGGCTCAAACGGCGCACCGTTATGCTCGACGCTGCGGGCGATGCAGCCGACGGTGCGCCCGGCCTCGCGCGCTTCCGCCTGCATGTTCATCGTCAGCACGTGCGGCGTGTAGCCCAGCTCCGCCGCCCTGCGCGCCGCCGTCGGCACGGGGCCTAACCGCCCGGGCATGATGGCGAAAATGCGGAAGTTGAAGTTCGCCTCGTACTCTTCCGCCTTGACGGTTTCGCAGGTCGGGTCGGCGCGCAGCAGGTGACGGCGCACCGACTCCGACACGTGATCCCACGCATCCCACTTCTTGAGCATCGCCACGGCATCGGCGAAGGTGGTGCAATCGGGCAGGGTGTGCAGCCAGAGGTTCTTGTGCATGAACCAGTCGTAGCTGAAATTCTCGAACAGGATCAGGTGTACCATGCGCGCCGGGTGCAGATCGCGGGCGATGCGCCCGCTCTTCATCTGGTCGAGATGGTTGCGCACCGGGTTGAGGTCTTGTGTGGGCGCGCCCCGGTCAATCTGCATCAGGTCGGTGAGTTGCGTCACCTCGGCCATGCTGACGCCTTCAACGGGCAGCGTCAATAGCGATGAGACGCCGTTAGCGGCCAGCGTGAAGACCAGATCGTCCTCGGTCAGCCCCTGCGCCATCTCGATGATGCGGTGGCAACCCACCGCGCAATAATCGTCGGGCACGGGATGGCCCGCCAGCGTGACGCCGATCCGTTCGAGGATCACGTCGTCGCCATGCTTGCCGATCACGTGTCCGCCGGTCAACCGGTCGCCCAGCACATCCTCGATGGCCTTCGCGGCGCGCTGGATGCCCTTGCCTGCGCCGAACACGTAAATGCGCCCGACTTTCGACAGGTCGTACACGTCGTCGCCGCTTTCCGGGCTGCCCACCGGCTCGAAGTCGGGATGACCGACGATCAGGTTACCGTCCTCGACGCGAATGAGTTTGCGGGTGTTGTGGTAGGGGTCGCCGGCGTGCAGCCCGGCCTCGAGAATCTGCACCACGGCTTCCCGACCCGCCCGGTTGCCGTGTGATGTCAGAACGTCTGCGTTGCGGATCCTCATTGGCGCGCTCAGTCAATCGTGGTTCAGGCGCTAAGGCACGCCTGGGATTTTTGCAAAACGTGGCCCCGGGTGCATCTGGGTTATTTGGGGCGTGACGTTTAAGGTGAAGCTGTGTGGAACGGTTGACAATGTATCACACAGTCTGCGTGATGTCAATCACGAAAAACCCACGCCCGCCCCCACTGTTTCGCGGAATCAGCATCCTCAGATGCGGCCCGGCGTGGACAGGATTTACACGATTGACAGGATCAGACACCGTTCCCATCCTGTTCATCCTGTTAGTCCTGTCCGTGCGGCCGGCGCATCTGAGGATGCTGACTCCGCGAGAGGAGATAGACAGGATTTACACGATTGAGTCCCCTGAAATAACTCGGTTGCCTGACGAATTGGCAACCACGACCTACTACATATAGGGCCTATTGATCGCATAAGCCCCATTGGTAGTAGGTGTCGGATGAGAAATTGACGCGTCCTGACCTTTTTTCAGGGGAGTCACGATTGACAGGTTCGGATATCGTTCCCATCCTGTTCATCCTGTCCGCAATGAGTGCGCATCCTCAGATGCGCACTCCGCGCGAAAGAGGAGGTTGGTGAAAAATCAGATCAAGGGGGGGCGCGGACGACCGGCAGGCTCTGCACGTCGCCGACGCCGTTCAGCAGGAAGGCGGCGATCCACGCCTGGGGGATGGTCGGGGTCTGCACCACCAGCCAGTCGCCGGCTTCGTTGCGGCCGATTACGGTGATGGCGGCGCCCTTTGTCAGGCTGCCCACCTTGCCGTAGTTGGTGCCCGGCCCGGCCCGCAGGTTCGACGTATCCACCACGACGCCGGTCGCCGTGACGGCTTCGCCGGATGCCGCCGCAGCCGGGGCCTCCGCCGCGCGCTCCAATCCGCTGGTCATGGGGATTTCGTTCAGCTTGATGTTGTTGGCGGTCGCGATAGCGTTCAACTCGGTCTCTACGGCGGACAGTTTGGTTTTGCAGCTTTTGGCCTGTTCGGCGGCCTTGCCTAACTGGTTCGCGTCCACCGCATCCATGGCGGCTTGCACCGTCTGGCGCGCGGCCAGGCAATCACCGACGGCGTCGAGCGCGGCCGCGTGGGTGGCCTTCAGCGCCTCAGGCGGGGTCATGTTTGAAACGGCCGCGTACACCAGATCAATCACTTTGTTCTGCGAACCGACGAGGATTTTCCAGTCGGCGGCGGTCAGGCGCGGGTCGTTGAGCAGCTCGTCGTAGCGGCCCATGACGCTCTCCAGCGCGCCGAACTGGCCCAGCAAAACGCCGCCGTAGTTGGTGGCCTGCGTGATCACGTCCGCGGACAGTTTGGGCATGGAGGTGGGGGTGGCTTCGGGGTTCTCCTTCCGGGCGCTGCTGCACCCTGTCACAATGGTCGCGACGATGATACATAGGATGATGAATAGGCTACGTTGGCGCATGATTTCCTCCCGGTGGGTGCCTGTCCTGATGTTATCCCACCCGCGCCGCGATGTCAAAATGGTCGCGCATGAATGCAGGATTTTTTGGTTGACCTGACTGCGCGGCCTCGCGTCACCCCGTGGAGTGAGCATCCTCAGATGCGGGTGTCGTTGCGGCGCGGGGCGCATCTGACGCCATCGCATGGCGTGCGCAGTCCGCGGGGGTGGGTGCGGGGCTGCGAAAGCGCCGATGGGCCGCGAACAGCAGCGCGCCCGCCGCCGTGAGCGCCGCCGCGCCGAGGAACATCGCGGTGTAGCTGTAGCGCACGATCAGCACGCCGCCCACCGTCGCGACGATGGCCCAGCTTGCGCCCACCGACAGGGTTGCCGCGGCGGCAATGGCCGAACGCCAGCGCGCCGGCACGCCTTCCATCTGGTAGAGGCTCATTGCCGGCCGCGCCATAGACGCCGCACCGATCACCCCCGCGTAGCTCAGTCCTGCGGCGGGCGCCCACGGAATTAGCGCAATCGGCAGCAGAAGCGCCGCCATCCCCAGCGAGGTGGACACGTATGAGCGGCCCATGCCCATGCGCGCCACCAGCATCGGCGTGAAGAGCGCCGCCATGCCCGCCATCAGGCTACCGAGCGAGGCCATCATGCCGATGCGCGCGGTGGGCATGCCTAACCCCTGATCCATGTAGACGTTGAAGAAAGTGCGGATCGCGCCTTCGCCCGACGCCTGGAGCGCTACGATCACCGCCATCAGGAGGATGAACCCCCAGGGCGCCGCGGCCGCTCGGCCTGTCGTGGGCGCAATCTGTTCCTCGATGGTTTCACTCTCTTTGGCAAGGACAATGGAGAGCGTCGCTGGGATGAGGCAGGCCGCCGAAACCATCAGCGCGAGGCGATAAGGCTGCGGCGTCGCGGTAGATAGACCGAAGAGAAGGGCGAAGATGCCGGGCAGGAAGCCACCCACGAGGCTGCCGGCGAACGCGCCCAGCGGCGATGCGGCCACCTGTACCGAAAAGACGTAGCGGCGCACGTCCGGCGTGACGATGCCCATCAGGTAGGGGCTCATGTTGACTGCGTAGAACGCCGCGCCGGACGCGCTCAACCAGTTCATGCTGTAGAGCCAGGCGAGCCGGGCCGATTCGGGCGCGAGATCGGCCTGCGCCAGCATGAACTGCCCCATGCCGACCATCGCCAGCCCGCCGATCATCGCGCGCCGGCTGCCCCAGCGTTGGCCCACCCAGCCCGCAGGCAGGCACATCAGCCCGAAACTCAGTGAACCCACGGCGTTGATCGTGCCGATGACGGCAGGGCCGTAGCCCATCCGCAGCAGGAAGAGGTTAAAGAGGGTCGCAAAAAGCCCGCCCCACGCGGTGAAGCCCATCAGCGCGGCGGAGAGCAGGTAGAGACGGACGTCGCGATCGAAGCCCCGGGCGGCTTGCAGATAGGATGTGCCCAGCGGATGCCTCCGCCGCTATTCTAACAGAAAAGGTGATCCCCGGCCCTAATCGCGAGCGCGAGTTGGGCCGGGGATCGGCGAACCATTTCTATTGCGTGTCTATTCGAAGATTCCGTAGTCTAGCCCCTTGTGGGCGTTCGCGACGGGCACAAGGCCCTAAACTACGGAATATTACGATAGGGGCTTATTGGGGCATGCCGCCAAGGCCGCCCACACCGCGCGCGCCAAACGCCGCCGCCGGAATCACAATCGAACGGCTCCACTCGCTGTTGGCGCTGGTGTCATAGCCCAACGAGCCGGCGATGTCCTTGAGCGCCTGAACTTCGCCGGCGCTGACGTCGCGCGCGCCGATACCCAGGAACCCGCCCTCGGCCTGTGATTCGGCGACCTTCTGCGCCACGAGCATGACCGAGCTCTTGAAGTTCGTGCGGGTGGTGATAGGGACGTCGCGAAACGCCGTGTTGACGCGGCGGAAGTACATCAGCGCCGCCTGGCGCACCGCGTTCACGTTGGTCATGTCCACATCGCCCAGTTCGAAGATGGGCAGTTTCTGCGACGCAAGCGCGGCGTTCACGGAGTCGCGTGTTTCGCGCAGCGCCATTTTGAACAACTCGTCGCTATCGGGGATGTTCTCGGGGTCCAGCGCAGCGCCCAGCGCAGCCCATTCCTTGTCACTGACGCTGCGGTCGCTTGACAGCGCGACGTACATCCCGGCAATCGCCGGCGCGGCGGAGACCAGCTTCCATTCTTCGGCGTCAAATAAACCCATTACTTTTTCGGCCATGATGTTTCTCCTGTGTTGAATATAGTTTGGTTGTAGGCGATAGACATGTTGCTAATCTTTTAGCGGCTGTGCGCATCTGACGCCATCGCATGGCGTGCGCAGTCCTCGGCGCTCGTTCTCTCGTTCGTAGTGCGCAGTTCTCTGTGCTCGTTCGTAGTGCGCAGTTCTCTGCGCCGTGTGGGGCGCGAGCGCAGAGAACTGCGCACTACGAGCAAATGCGGGTCACACGCCCAAAGCCGCGCGGATTTTATCCAGCGCGACGCGTTCGTTCTCGCTGATGACCTGCCCGCCGATGCCCAGAAAGCCGCCTTCCTTGCTCGAATCGGCGACCGCCGTCGCGGCTTTAATCACCTCATTGCGGTACGTCGCGGCCTCTTCCGGCGAAACCTTGCTCAGCGCTTCACGGGCTTTGGCGGCGACGGCCAGTACCTTGCTTTGAACCATTTCCTCATTGTCCGGGTCGAAATGGTCGAGGCCGATAGCCCCCAGGTCGCCCGTTTCGGCGGCCTTTTTCACGGCGACCTGCCGGCTGTTCCAGATGGCGTCCAGCAGCGCGCTGCCTCCGGTCAGGGCGGCGGGGTCGAATACCTTTGTGAGGGCGGCAAACTCCTTCATCGAGCCGAGCGGCCCGCTGTGCCCGGCGACCGCCACGTAGCCCGCCGCCAGGGCCGGGAAGGCGCTGATTGCGGTCCATTGTTCCGCCGTGAACTGCCGCTTCAACGCGTCCTGCGCGGCGATGCTTTCATAGGCGCTGACGACGGTCGCGACGTTCGGATCATCCGCGGCCTCGAATGCGTGCGCTTCGGCCTGTAACGCCGCGGCGAACTGATCCTTGTTCAACCCCTGTCGCTCCGCTTCGGCCGCCAGCGCCGAAACGCCCAGGGGCGCGGTAAACTTGAGCAGTGATCGCAGGCCCGGAATGTCGGTGGCGCGCGCCAACTCGTTGAGCAACGGCCCCGCCGCCGCAGGTCCCAGGACATCGTTCAGCACGTCGCCGTATTTGCCGGTGATGAGGTTGGACGTGGCGGCCACCGGGTTTTGGGCAATGCCCGGGCCGACCCGGGTGAGCAATTCGTTCACCGTGTCACGCCCGCCGGGCTGCTGCGTTTGCTGCGCCAGCGCCACGATCAGGAGTGGCGCGATAAGCTTGCCGGCTTGTGTCGCGTCGGCATTACTGACGCCGATCATCCGCGCCGCCGCATCCACCAGCTCCGGCGTCGCGAGGGCCGATAAACTCTCTGCTAACGATCCCATAGGCTACTCCCTCCGTCTCTGCGTGCGCGACAGATTATAGCATACCACGCGAGCGCCCCGTAATAGTCATCTGTCTGCCGATTGAAAACCACGCGGAGGCGCGGAGGACGCGGAAGCAAAGGAAAAGAATCCTCCGCGTCCTCCGCGTCTCCGCGTGATTCATGCCCTCGCCTACATTTTCTCCAACAGCATATTGATCTCAGCGATAGTTTCGGGGGACAGCACGTGGTCGCCCGCTGTCGCGGTCTCTTCGATCTGCGAGGGCCGCCGCGCGCCGACGATGGCCGCGGTCATTTCGGGCCGCCGCAAGACCCACGCGATGGCGAGCTGCGCCAGCGAGATGCCCTCGCGCGCGGCGATGGGCCGCAGCGTTTCGACCAGCGCCAGGTTCCGGCTGAGCTTCGGTTCCTGGAAATATTCGTTGCGCATCCGCCAGTCCCCTTCATCCAGGTTGGCGACGCGTTCCTTCGTGATCTTCCCGGTGAGCAGCCCCGCCTGCATCGGGCTGTAGACGATCACGCCGATGTTGTGCGCGCCGCAGAAGGGTAGAATCTCGGCCTCGACGTCGCGCCGGAGCATACTGTACGGCGGCTGGAGCGACGCGATCGGGTGGATGGGTTGGATACGCTGCATCTGCGCGACGTTGAAGTTCGAGACGCCGCCGTAGCGCACTTTGCCCGCATTGACGAGTTCCGCGACTGTGCTCCAGCCTTCCTCGATATCTTCTTCCGGGATCGGCCAGTGGATCTGATAGAGGTCAATGTAGTCGGTCTGCAACCGGCGCAGGCTGTCTTCGACCTCTTGCCGGATCGAGGCGGCCTTCAGGCTACCGCCCAGCTTGCCGGTGACCCGGTCGCCGATGCGTCCGCATTTGGTGGCGATGATCACCCGGTCACGGCGTCCCTTGAGCGCCTTGCCGATGACTTCTTCCGAGTGGCCGAACCCATAAATGGCCGCCGAGTCGAGCCAGTTGACGCCCAGGTCGAGGGCGCGGTGGACGGCGGCGATGGAGTCGGCGTCATCCTGCGGCCCCCAGCCATAGGCCCACGGCCCGCTGTAGGACCACGTGCCCAGCCCGACGGTGGTGAGATTGAGATCGCTGTAACCAAGTTTTCGGGTTTGCAAGGTGTTGCTCCTTCATGTGTGTAAAGTGAGTTTGCCGTTTATGGTATACTACCCGCGTCGTATTCGTTGATTCGTTGTTCCATTCGGTGCAGGCCGGAAGGGAGTTCGCGCATGAAGCTGCTCACGTTGTTCCGCCACGCCAAGTCAGTGCTGGACCCCGCATTTCCCATTGACCGCGAGCGCCCGCTGTCGGCGCGTGGTCGCGAGGACGCACCGCTGATGGGGCGTATCCAGCGCCGCGCCGAGGCGGTGCCGCAACTCATTGTTGCTTCCCCTTCGGCACGCACGCGTGAGACGGCGCGCCTGTTCGCACACAGCGCCGGTTACAAGGGCGAGATCGCCGTCGTGGAGCCGCTCTATCTCGGCTCGGCGCTGGACCTGGTCGAGGTCGTGCTCTCGCTGCCCGACGAGGTTGAACACGCGATGCTCGTGGGTCACAACCCCGGCCTGGAAGAGTTCGCCGCCCTGCTGCTCGGCGCGCCGGCCGGCGCGGCCGGCGTGCGCATGCCCACCGGGGCCATGGCCCATTTCGAACTCTCGGTCACCGGGTGGGCGCAGTTGCAGCCGGGTAACGGCCTGCTTCACTGGCTGATCCACCCGCGGCTCATCAAGAAGCTGACGTAGAACCTATCCCAATACGCCCCAGATTATCAAGCCTTTCCCTTTGTAGTGACGGCTTCAGCCGTTAGCGTGCCCCCCAACGGCTAAAGCCGTCACTACAAAGGGAGAGCGACGAGTTTTATTATCCCGCGGGGTTAAACCATCTGCCCCGCGCCATCCGCGGCCTGCACCGGGTAGACCTCCGGCGCGATGCCGGTGAAGGCCGTGTACTGCGCCCGCACCGCCGCCGCGAACTCCGCAACCTGATCCGTCTCCACGAATGCGACCATGCAACCGCCGAACCCCCCGCCCGCCTGCCGCGCGCCGATCACGCCCGGCGCGGCCAGCATCGCCGCGTGCATCGCCTCCATCTGCGGCACGCAAATCTCATACAGGTCGCGCGCGCCGGCGAATGACGCCCGCGCGGCATCGCGGATCGCCGCGCGGGCGCCGCGGGGCAGCGCCTCGGCCAGCGCCAACACCCGCGCGTTCTCTTCCACGATGAAGCGGCTGCGTGCGGCGACTTCCGCGGGCAGGGCAGCTTCGTGCGCGGCCAGCATTTCCGGCGAGACGTCGCGCAGGGCGCGCACCTCCGGGTAAATCTCGCCCAGCAGGCGCGCCCCTTCCTCGCACGCCGCCCGGCGCGCGCCATACTCCGACCCCGCCAGCGCCCGCCGATAGCGCGTGTCGCAAATTACTACCGTCACGTCGTCGGCGACGGCGCTCGGGCGGCTGGAGAGGTCGCGGCAATCGAGCAGCAGCGCGCACCCGGCCTGCCCCATCATCGAGGTGTACTGGTCGAGGATGCCGCAGTTGACGCCGACGAACCCGTTTTCGGCGCGCTGGCACAGTTGTGCGGCCGCCACCGGGTCGAGCGGACGACCGGCGAGCGCCGCGAAGACGGTCGCCGTGGCGCATTCCAGCGCCGCCGACGAGCTGAGCCCGCTGCCGATGGGGATGGTCGAATGCACGAGGCCGTCCCACCCGTGCAGTGGATACGCGTCTTCGTGCAGCGCCCAGGCCACGCCGCGCACATAGTCGGCCCAGGGCGCGGCCGCGTCGTGCGTGATCTCGTCGAGCGAGAACGCGCTGCCGCCGGGCACGTCCAGCGAATGTAGCCGGACGGTGCGGTCGGCGCACGGTCGCACCGCGATCCACGTATCGCGGTTGATGGGCAGCGTGAGGACGTAACCCAGGTTGTAATCGGTGTGGCTACCCATCAGGTCCACGCGGCCCGGCGCGCGGAACCACAGTTCGGGCAGCGCGCCGTAGTGCGTCTCGAAGGCCCGCGTCATGCGCTCACGTCGTGCGGTGTCGTCTGTGGTCATCGTTTTCGTGCCCCCATGGACCCTCACCCCAACCCTCTCCCAGGGGGCGAGGGAGAACTCACATTACCCCCAGCGCCTCCAGCAGCGCGGCGACGTTCGCCTTCGGGATGTCCGACATCATCCGGTGCGACGGGCCGAGCACCAACCCCGTGCCCTCCGGCGCAAGCGTCTGCGCGCACGCACGCACGGCGGCTTTCACTTCATCCGGCGTCCCATAGGGCAGCACATCCTGGGTGGAAACGCCCCCGTAGAACGCCAGCGCGTCGCCGTATTGCGTCTGTAGCCAGCGATGCTCCAGTACCTCCGGCTGCACCGGGTTGATGGCGGTCAGCCCGATCTCGATCAAGTCGGGCAGGATCGCCTTGATTTGCCCGTCGGAGTGGAGGATGATCGGCAGGCCGGCCTCACGGAAGGGCGCAAAGAGTTGGGCCAGCCGCGGCTTGACCAGCGCGCGCCACGCCCGCGGCGAGATCAACAGCGCGGTCTGCCCGCCGTAGTCGTCGCCGAAATAGCCGCCGTCTACGCTCAGCGCGATGAACCGGCGCAAGATCGCTGCCTGAATCGCCGTGACGCGATCGAGCAATTCGCCCGCGTAGGTCGGGTCGAGCGCGGTGTCGGCGAGGAAGTTCTCGAACCCGCGCAACGACCAGGCTCGCTCGAACAGGCTGAAGCCGAAGTTGGGCACGACGAAATGCGCGCCCGCGTCGGCGGCCAGGGCGCGGGTCGCGCCGTCCAACAGGTCGGGCGCAGCGGGATCGGGCCACGGGATAGCATCGAGGTCGGGCGACTCGCCCAGCGGGGCATATTCCAGATAGTAGCCCTCCTGCTCGGTGCTCCAGCCCGCGCCCCAGCCGTCATAGCTCACCGTGCCGTCAGGGCTGAGCCGCCGCGGCGCGTCAACCTCCAGCCGCAGCAAGTGGTTATCCAGCCGCCGGGGCAGTTCCTCCGGCGCGACGCCGAGCAGTTCCGCAATCTGCACGCCCATCCGGGTGGTGTAGTTGATCTGGGTGGGAATGCAATCCACGGGCTGGCGCATCAGCGCGGCGCGCATACGTTCTTTGGTGTCCATGGCTACCTCTGTGTGATTGCGTGTTTTGTCATCTGCCCTCACCCCGGCCCTCTCCCAAAGGGCGAGAGAGGCGGCCATCAGCCATCCGCTATCCGCTATTTGCTATCAGCTACCTGCGCCGCTTCGTCCAGCATCGCCCAGACGTTCTCCGGCGGCACGTCGTCCTGCACGTTATGGACGGCGCCCAGCACGTAGCCGCCGTCCGTGCCCATCACGGCCAGCGTGTCGCGCACCGATTGGCGCACTTCCTCCGGCGCGCCGCGCGGCAACAGCCATTGCGTGTCAATGCCGCCCCAGAAGGCCATGCGCCCCGCGAAGCGCTGCTTCAGGCTCGCCGGGCTCATCCCCACCGCGGCGACTTGCATCGGGTTTAGCGCGCCCACGCCGATTTCGATGTAATCCTCCACCAGGTCGGAGATCGCGCCGCACGCGTGCATGTGGACTGCGGCGTCAGTATGGCGGCGGATCGTCTCGATGTAGCGGCGATGGAACGGCTTGACCATCTGCCGGTAGAGCGCCGGGCGGATCAGCGGGCGCTGCTGCGTGCCTATGTCATCGGCGATCACCAGCACGTCGAGGTAGGGGCCGGTCTCGCGCAGGAAGCTCTCCTGGCGGCGATATTGCACCTGCGCGACTTTCTCCATCAGCGCGAGGGCGAACTCCGGGTCGAGCAGCAGGTCGGCCAAGAATTGCTCCATCCCGCGCAGCAGCCAGGCTCGGTCGAAGATCACCGTGTCGTTGGTGCTGCCGCAAATCGCGTAATCGCTGTTCTCGCGCAGGTCGCGCGCCGCGTCGCCCAGCCCGGCATAGCGCGACGGGTCGCCGGAATCGGGCCAGGGGTAACTGTCGAGATCGGCGATGGTGGCTTCGACCAGCGGATGCGAGACGGCGTCGTACTGGCGGCTGCCCTCGGGGCGGCGATAGGTGACGCCCCACTCGTCCATGAGGGTGTGGTCGTCGAGCACGCGCCCGCCGCCCGTCGCGGGGGGCCGCGCGTAGACCCCGCGCGTGTCCACCGGCAGCCGCGCCAGCATCGCCTCGGGCAGCCGCACCGTCTCGAAGGAGAGGCTCAGGGTGGTCGCGTCGGCGGCGAGGCCGAGGAAGCGCGCGAAGTTCTCATACGCGCCCGCGCAGAGGGTGCTGTTCTGCGTCCCGCCCAGGTCAATGGGGACGCGGTCCACCTCCTGGTGGCTCAATGCGCGCCGGACGCGTTCGCGTGACGTGAGGGGGGTCATGGCGTTCCCTTTCGCGGTGGGTCGTGGTTGCTTGCGTTTATTTTACCGCAAGGGGGAGGAATTTGGAATTAGGAATTGAGAATTACGAATTGGGAGGTGCGGAGGAGTTCGCATCCTCAGATGCGAACCCCTCCGCACACAGGTAGGGGCAAGACGTTCATTCCACATTCACCCTCAACGAACAACATGGAAAAACGGCGATCAGGTGGTTGCGCGCGAGGCTATAAGCCATCAGCCATCTGCTACGAGTTCTCCGACGCCTCCGGGCGCAGGTGGATCACCGCGACCAGCATCAGGTACATCGCCGTGAGGCAGAGGGCGAAGACCGCGGGGAAGACGAAGAGGCGCGGGTTGGACAGGGGATGCCGCAGGTTCAGGGCGATATCGGCGACGAGCGACATGGGGTTGAGCACCGCGTCCCAACTGTTGTAGCGCGGGAAGCGGCCCAGGTAGACCCCCACGCTGCCCGCGGCCAGCACAATGAGCGTGAAGAGCCAGCCGGTGATCGCGCCCGCGCGGCGCTGCACCAGCCCCTGCATCAGGTAGAGCGAGACGAACCCCAGGAACGCGCCCGTCCACGCGAAGGCGACCAGCAGCATCAGGTCATACCACAGCGGCACGTCGGGCTGGATGCGCAGGTGGAGGATGTCGGTGAGGATGTAGGGCGCGTTCGGGAAGAAGAGCAGCCAGAACGCCAGACACGGCACGATCAGCAGCCAGGCCGCGCGCCGCCGCGTCTTGCTCAGGTTGTAGACGATCAGCGCGCTGACCATCGGCAGCCACGCCAGGAAGAGGTTCCACGCCAGCCCCTCGTGCGAGAGCCGGCCCGAATAGAGGGCGCGCACCGCCAGCAGCAGCAGGCAGACGAACGACGCAAAGACCAGCGACGCCACGACGGCGAGCTGACGCCGGTCGTCCACGAAGAGCCGGATGAGACGTGACATGGGTTGCTCCTGGGTTGGTAGGCAAGGAAACGGGTAGACAAGGAAACAAGTAGATAAGTAGACAAGGGAGTTTCTTGTTGCCTTCTTCCCTAATATAGACGTGTTTCTTCGTCTATTTGTTTCTTTCGGCCGTATAGCGCATCCCCCTGTCCAGGGGAATGTGTCTACGATAGTCTAACACGAATTTACAGCCACGCTCATATATGGTAAGCTGAGGTCGTGTAAGCAGGCTTACAACGATTGTATTGTGGACTCACAGCAAAGATGATCCCTCGATGCTCCGATGGAGCAGATACTCGCCTTCCCTTGTCGTATCAGCACACGCCCATCTCGCGGCGGCAGTTTCTTGCCGCGACGGGCGCGGCCGCGCTGGGGTTGACGCTGGGCGCGTGCGCGGGGCCGCTGCCCGCGCCTTACGAAGCGCCGCCTCCAAACCCTGCCGCCGCGGGTAACACGGGCGAAAAGGCCGAGATCGTCTATCAGGATTGGCGCACCGAGTGGTTCCCGCCGATGGCGAACCGGATGCTGGCCGAGTTCCACGAACAGCACCCCAACATCCGCGTCTACTTCACGCTCGACCCCGAAAATCTCGAAGAGCGGATGCCGGTGGACTTCGAGGCGGGCCGCGCGCCCGATGTCTTCGCGGGCTGCTGCACCTTCTTCCCCGGCTGGGCGCAGCGCGGCTACACGATGGATCTGCGCCCTCTCGTGGCTGCTGATCTGCCGCAGCTCGACATCGCCGATTGGGATCCGATTCAGTACGCCGCGCTCTTCACGCGGGCAGGCGCGCAATACGCCCTGCCAAAGTATCACGGCGCGTTGGCGCTCTACTACAACAAAGACGCGTTCGACGACGCCGGGGTCACCTATCCTGATGCGTCGTGGGATGATGACGATTATAAGGACGCCATGCGGCGACTGACGGCGGACACGCAGGGCGACAATCGGACCGATCGCTGGGGCAGTATGCTCGATATCTCGTGGGATCGGGTTCAGGTACACGTCAACGTGTTTGGCGGCCATTTTGTAGACCCCGCCGACCCGGCGCGCTGTCTGATGGGCGAGCCGCCCGCGCTGGCCGCGATGGAATGGCTACGGGCGCGCATGTGGGATGACAGGACGATGGCGACGCGGCTGGATGTGCAGAACCAGTTGCCCCGTCAGGCGTTCGCGCTGGGCCGCACCGCGATGGTCGAAGATGGCTCGTGGTCGTTGCGCGATATCTTACAGGAGAGCCGCTTTCGCCTGGGCGTCGCCCCGCTGCCCGCCGGTCCTGCCCGTCGCGCGACTCTGGCCGGCACCGATGGCTTTGGCATCTATTCAGGCACACGTTATCCCGACGCCTCGTGGGAATTATTAAAATTCCTGGTAGGGAAGGATTACGGGCGGGCGATGGCGCAGGCGCAGTTCTTGCAACCGGCCCGCGAGTCGCTGGTTGACGAGTGGATCGCCTTGATCCGCGCGGAGTATCCGGAGCAGACGCGCGACGTGAATCTCGCCGCCTTCGCCGACGGTCACCGCGAGGGTTATTCGGTGATCGCCGAAATCTTCCCGAATATGGAGGCCGCGCAGCGCATTGCCTACGATGCCTGGGATCAGTTGTATACGCTCGGCCAGGCCGACACCGGGATCATGGTGACGGCCGCGGCGCAGATCCAGCAGGCGCAGGACGCGAATTGAGCAGCCCGGCTCGTCTTCGTTCGTAGTGCGCAGTTCTCTGCGCAAGCCGACGGCGCACGGGAGTGCGCGCTACGAGCAAGAATTTGCGATTATCTGACCATGTTTAACCTGGGTTCGCTTCGCAACAAAATCATTGCCTGGTCGTTTGTGCCCGCGGCGATCATCCTCGCGATGGTCGTGCTGGTGGCCTACAATGCGTATCAGCGCGTCACCGCGGAGATGGTGATTCAGCGCAATCAGGAAGTCGCGCGCCTCTCCGCGAGCCAGGTCGCCGGTGAGTTGACGGGCTATGGCAACGACCTCGCCGGTCTGGCGCGCAGCCTGAGCGTCTATGCGAACAGCCCCGGCGCCCTGCGTCAGACCCTGGAAGCCGCCGCCAATCGCGTCGCGATCTTCGATGGCGGCGTGGTGTTGATGGACGATCATGGCGTGGTAGTCGCCGCGCAGCCGCCGCGCCCCGAAATCATCGGCCAGGATTGGTCGGCGCGTCCCTATTTTCAACAACTGTTGCGCGCCGGCGGGCCGGTGATCTCGGATATCGCGCCCGATGGCCCCGATGGCGCAGACGTGGTCGCCATCGGCGTCCCGATCACCGGCAACCGCGGCGAGTTCCTGGGGGCGGCTGCCGGGATGTTCCGCATCGGGCCGGACGTGTCCAACTCGCTCTACGGCTCCATCGTCAAGCTGCGCTTAACGCCTTCCGACACGGTCTATCTGGTGGATTCCACGGGGCGCGCCCTGTATCACGGCGATGAGGCGCGCATCGGCGAAGACCTGTCGCGGCGTAGCGCCGTGCGCATGGTCACGCTCAACAAGGTGGGCGCAGAGCGGGATACCGATCTGGACGGCCATGAGATTGTGGCTTCCTACGCGCCGATACCGAGCGCGCCGTGGGGCCTGGTCATCGAGTCGGGGTGGCGCGCGTTATTAGCCCCCAGCCGCGAGTACAGCCGCTTCCTGCTGATTCTGCTGGGGCTGGGTCTTCTCATCCCGGCCATCGTCAGCGCCATCGGCAGCACGCGCATCACCAATCCGATCCGCGAGTTGGCCGTGGCGGCACAACAGGTGGCGGGCGGCAACTTCGGCCACACCGTCGAGGCGGATACGGGCGACGAGGTGGCGGAGTTGGTGACGCAGTTCAACCGCATGTCCGCCGAACTGCTCAACTCATATACGACGCTGACAGAGCGCGAGGAGCGCCTGGGGCTGGTGATCCAGGGGACGAACGACGGCATCTGGGACTGGAACATCGCTTCGGGCACGGTCTATTTTTCGCCGCGCTGGAAGGCGATGCTGGGTTACGCCGACGGTGAACTTGCCAACGAATTGGCGGTCTGGAACAACTTGCAACACCCCGAGGACCGCCCAAAGGTGCAGGCGCGGCTGCAAGATTACCTGGACGGGAAGACACCGGTCTACGTGATTGAGCATCGCCTGCGCCACAAGGACGGTGGCTATCGCTGGATCCTGGCGCGCGGCACGGCGTTGCGCGGCGCGGACGGCGTGCCCTATCGGATGGCCGGCTCGCACGCCGATATCCATGACCTGAAACGCGCCCAGGGCCTCCTTGCGGGCCAACGCGAATTTCTGGAACTGCTGGCGAGTGGCGGCGCCTTCTGCGACACGCTGGACACGCTGATCGGCTCCATCGAAGAGCAGTCGGATGGCGTGCATGGCATGGTGCGGCTGTTGGATGACGTCAGCGATTCACCGGCCTGCGTCTCTGCGCCCAGCCTGCCTCGTGACTTCATCGCAGCGATGGACGCCGCAGAGATCGCCGACGCGCCCGACCTGGGCGGCATCCTCAGCGAGGGCGGCGGGCGCGTGATCGTGGCCGATATCGCCGCCGATCCGCGTTGGGCCGCGCTGCGCGACACGGCGCTCGCATCCAACCTGCGCGCCTGCTGGGCCGAGCCGATCCCCGCGCCGGATGGCCGTATCATCGGGGTTTTCGCCCTCTATTGCGAGACGCCGCGCGGGCCCGACGAAACCGAGTTGGGCGTGATGGAGACGGCGGCCCGGCTCGTCGGCATCGCCCGCGAGCAGGAAGCGTCGCAAGCGGCCATCCAGCGCGCCTATCAAACGCTCGAGCGGCGGGTGGCCGAACGCACGCGCGAGCTGGCGACGCTGAACGCGATCGCGGCGGTCGCCAGCGAGTCGCTTGAACTGCCGCGCATCTTGGAGAGCGCCCTGGAGGAGACCCTGGACGCCCTGCAGATGGAGGCCGGCGTTGCCTATCGGCTGGACGAAGGCCAACAGGCCCTGCAAGCGATCGTCACGCGGGGGCTGTCCGCGGATTTTGCCCGGCGTGTAGAGTCGCTACCGCTGGATGTGGCGCTGGTCGGGCGGCCGCTGACGATAGACGACCTCTACATCTTTCATGTGGAGGATTATCCGCCGGGCGACCTGCGGGATCAGATTCAGGCCGACGGGCAGGAGTTGATTGTCGGCGTGCCGCTGGCGTCATCGGGCCAACTGTTGGGGTTCCTGGCGCTCACCACCCGCGCCGAGCGCGCCCTGACGCCCGATGAGAAGCGGCTGTTGCTCTCCGTGGGCCAGCAGGTCGGCGTCGCCATCGAGAACGCCAACCTTTACAGGGCGGAACAGCGCCGCCGGGAAGTGGCCGAAGGGCTGCGCGAGACGTTAACCGTGCTGAACTCGCGTCAGTCGCTGCCGGAAACCCTCGATTACATCGTGGAGCAGGCGCAACGGTTGATGGGCAGCGACGCCGTGGCCCTGATGCGCCTGCAAGATCGCGAGGGCGCGCTGGTGGTGCAGGCGTCCAGGGGCTTGTCGGAGAGCTTCGCGGCCGCGCTCCAGGTCCCGAACGGGATCGCCGTTTCGGGGCGCGCCATTGCCGAGCGGCGTCCGGTTGCCATCTCGGACACCCAACGACTCTATCAGCAGATGGCGACTGAGGGCCGGCTGCCGCCGGGGATGCCCGAGGAGGTGCTGGCGCAGGTGTTGGCGACGTTCCGTTCGATGCTGGGCGTCCCGTTGATCATCCGCGACGAACCTTACGGCGCGATCAGCTTCTATTTCACGGAGATGCGCGAGTTCACCGATGAGGATATGCGGTTGGCGGCGGCCATCGCCGATCAGGCGGCGCTGGCGGTTGAGAGCGCCCGGCTGCGCGACCAGGCCGGGGTCGCCGCCGCCATCGAAGAGCGCACGCGCCTGGCGCGTGAGTTGCACGACTCCGTCACGCAATCGCTGTTCAGCGTCACGCTCTACGCCGAGGCCGCCACGCGCCTGCTGGGCAGCGGGAACGGGGCCGCGGCGGCGGACTATCTGCGCGACGTCCGCGACACAGCGCAAGAGGCCCTGCGTGAGATGCGCCTGCTCATTTTCCAGTTGCGTCCCCCCAAGCTGGAGGAGATCGGGCTGGCCGGCGCGCTTCAGGCGCGCTTGCAGGGCGTGGAAGCGCGCGGCGGCATTGACGCCGATCTCAAAGTGACCGGCGAGGAATACGCGACCCGGCTGGCGTTGCCGGTGCAGGCCGACCTCTATGCCATCGTGCAGGAAGCGCTGAATAACTGTCTCAAGCACGCCCGTGCGGCGCACGTCTGGGTCGAAATCGCCTACCGCGAGGATGGGGCGCGTATCTCGGTGCGCGATGACGGCGCGGGATTCGACCCCGCCGAAGGGGCGGACGCCGGCGGCATGGGCCTGCACTCGATGCGAGAACGCGCCGAGCGGATTGGCGGGACGCTGGCCATCGAGAGCGCGCCGGATAGCGGGACGCGCATCACCGTGCAATTGCCCATCCACAAAGGATGAAAATCGTTCAAGCTTCATAGTTGCGGGTTTAGCCCCATCGTGCCCCACCCAACGGCTAAAACCCCCACAAAGAAGCGTGGATACACTTATCACGCGAATC
>JBBQRS010000039.1:0-39611 GCA_038214535.1 Anaerolineae bacterium | reverse complement strand
TGGTCGCTGTGCGAAACGCTTAGCAGATCAAGATCACTTGGCAGTTCTCGATCCAGACGGCGCGGGCCAAACTTAATACGCACTATACTGCCGTCCATGATGAGAATGAGAAATTCAAGAAGACTTAATTTCCAAAGTACTAAATCACTTCCAGGTCATTGATGCCGGGCAGTTCGGGGAAGGGCGCGTGCGGCTCCGTTTGATACCAGAAGGCCGTCGAGGCGATGTCGTCCTGCAGGGGCAGGTAACGAGGCTGGTCGTTTAGCTTCGACCGCCAACCGAGCGCCTGGATCGTCACGCGCAGGTCTTCCTTGAAACGGATCGGGTCCATCACGTGCCAGCGGTACATCCCGAAACGCTGCTGGCTGCCGTAGAAGCCATCCGGCTTGATCACCTGGTGGAAGCCGAGATAGGGCGTTGAGTAAGGCGCGTACTCGCCTGTGGGATGCTCGAAACACCACGCGCCGCCGAAGTAGTCCTCCGTCCCCGTCCCGCAGATGGTCGGCCATTCGGCGTCGCCGTCCATGAAGAACTTCATCTCGCCTTCGCCCCACCATCCGGTGTTGTTCGTGCCCCAGGCCAGATAGGTCCCCACGTAATGCCCCTGGCCGCGCACGCCCTCCAGCAGGGTGTGATCTTGCATGTAGGGCAGGGGGTTGCTGCGCCGCCACTGCGCGTGGAGGTAGGCGCGATCCTCCGGCACGTCCGTCAGGGTGTAGTTGATCTGATAGAAAAACCCGTGAAGGGGTTCCGGTCCCAGGTTTTCGACGGTGACGCGGGCGTGCTTGCGAAACGGCATCTCCCAGTAGCTGTTGAAGGCGCCCGCCGAGTTGACAGCAATCGGCAGGGAGTTGACGTTGTTCCGCACGCCCCACCCGTTGCAGAAGAAGTCGCCCAACGGAACCTCAATCGAAGGCGTCTCCTCGCCATCCCAGTAGGCGCGCAGAACCAGCCGCCGCCAGTGTTCCGGGTGGACGGTGATCCAGAAGTGCTGGATCGCGCCCGGCCCGGCGATGTCGGCCAGCGTGGCCGTTTCGTGGCCCGCGATGTCAATACAGGGGGAGACCTTCCAGCCTTGCCCCAGCTCGCGCGCGGCCACTGCGCCGGTGCCCTCCGTCGCCATGCCACCCTGACCCTTTGCGCCGGTGAAGTTCTCCGCGCTCAGCGAGCGCGTCTCCGCGTTCGATAGCTGCGACAGGTTGCCCAGGTGCATCCCCAGACCGTTGAACGAGAGATTCATGGTTCCTCCCTGACGAGTAAAGTGTATTCGTAACCCTCGTGTTCAGCCGGATTGATCCGGCGCTGCTGGATAGCCCGGCGATTCATCGCCGGGTGGTCGTGCGTGACCGGAGATGCCGCGCCGGGCGCGAGACTGTTCGCAGCGTTGAACCGCCCGGCGATCAAATCGCCGGGCTACGGGCGCAGCGCCCCGTGAATGGGGCTAAACCAATCGCTTGGCCCTGATGGTCTAATCGTGGCGTAACCACATCTGCATGGGGCCGGCTTCGCGGTTGGCCCACGCATAGTAAGGTATGCCCGTTACCGTGGTTTCCGTTACGCTTGACTTTGCAATATCGGTCGCCGGGCGATAGAGCGTGTCGTCCCAGCCCGCATCCTTTGATATGACTTGCGCCGGCGCGAAGAGCGCCACGACGCCGCCCAGCAGATCGGGGCGCTCGACGATTTCGATCTCTGCCGCGGGCGAAACGCGCAGATCGCGAAGGTCAACGCCAGGATGGTCCACGCCCTCGAAGCAGTACACCAGCGGGCCGCGACTCAGCGCAATACTGCCTGCGTTTTCAAGCACGTAGGGGTGGCTCTCGCTCCAGACCGGCATCATCGGGAGGTGCAGCCGGATCGCGTCGCCCTTGTGCCAGCCCCGGTTCACATCCGGCGCAATCCGCGCGTACGTTCCCGGCGTGACTTCCGTGTCCACGGGCCCGCCGTTCAGTTCCGCGGTTGCACCTTGCGCCCAGCCAGGGATGCGCACATAGAGCGCGGCTGTCTCTCCGTCGGCTGCCGTCACTTCGATTTCCACGTCGCCATCCCACGGGTAGTGCGTGCGTTGCGCCAGATCGAGCTGGCCGCCACCGGGCAAGGCAATCGTCGCCTCGCCTTCGGCGTAGAGGTGCACCCATACGTTGCCTTCCCGGTCTGCGTTGTAAAAATAGCCGGGCAGTGAGGCGATCATCCGCGCGATGTTCGGCGGGCAGCACGCGCACTCATACCACGGTTGCCGGCGATGTTTGCCGTCATCGGCCAGAGGGTTGACATAAAAGTAAGAAGCGCCGTCCAGCCCAAGCCCCGCGAGGAAGCCGTTGTAGAGCTCCAATTCCATCACGTCGGCGTAGCGTGCGTCGCCCGTCACGGCGAGCATCCGCCAGGCCCACATGATCGCGGCGATGGACGCGCAGGTTTCGGTGTAGGCCTGCGCGTTGGGCAGCTCATAATCCGCGCCGAATGCTTCGCCCTCGTGGCGCGAACCGATGCCGCCCGTGATGTACATCTGCCGCTCGGTCATCGAGCGCCACATCCGGTCGAGCGCGACCATCAGCGTCTCATCGCCGCCCGCCGTGTAGATATCGGTCGCCCCGGCGTTGAGGTAGACCGCGCGGACGGCGTGACCGATCATGCGGTCGAACTCGCGGAAGGGCAGATGATCCTGGTGATAATCCCGCCCGCCGATCGCGCCGCACGTCTCATCGGCGTGGCGCGTGCCCCGCACATCGAGGAAGTACGCAGCTTGCTGCATATAGCGGTCGTCGCCGGTGTCGCGCGCCAGCTCGGCCATCCCCATCTCGATCTCGGGGTGACCGCCCGTGCCCATCTTTTTGCCGTCCGCCACCGCGCCGAACGTGGCGCAGATGTGGTCGGCGAAGCGCACTGCGATGTCGAGGAGCGCGGTGCTGCCCGTCGCGCGATGATGCGCCACAGCCGCTTGAAACAGATGCCCGGCGCAATAAAGTTCGTGCTTATCGCGCAGGTTGGTCCAGCGTTGATCGGCGCGCTCCAGGCTGTAGTAGGTATTGAGATACCCATCATCGCGCTGCGCCGCGGCAACGTCGGCAATCACCGCGTCCACCATCGCCGCGATCTCCTCGTCCGGCTCCACGGCCAGCGCCCACGAGGCGGCTTCGACCCACTTGTAAACGTCAGAGTCGTTGAAGTAGAGTCCGCGGAAGTCGGCGCCGGCCTTCCCTGTGACGCGGCGGAAGTTTGCCAGCCGCCCCGTCTCTTCGAGCAGGCGCAACTGCGATGGGATCGTGACCTCGCGGTTGACAGCCAGGCGCGGGGCCCAGAACGCGTCGCGCAGCGTCACGGCGGTGAGGGGCAGGGGCGTCAAGTTGGCTGCCACACCCTGGCTGGTGTCAACGACGACCTTGCGGGAATCATCTTGTGCCATTTGGTGATCTTTCTCCTGGGTGCTTTGATCGACAGGACGGACAGGAAGGAGTAGAAATCGTTCTCTTCCTGTAAATCCTGTAAATCCTGTCGGCTCGGTGGATCAGACGACGGTAATGCCGATGTATTGGCGTTGCTCGGCGCTCTCGATTGCGCCGAAGACCATCGCCAGGCTCTTGATGTTATCCGCGCCGGTTGTTTCGGGCGTCGCGCCGGAACGGACACAATTCACGAAGTCGCGGATGCAGCCACCGTGCCCGCCAACCTTCGGCCCTGCATAGGACGGCAACTCCACTGCGCGCATCTCCGAGAAGAAGTCGCCGCGCTTTTCGACAACCTCCGCCTGAAAGCCATCGGCTCCATCCCAGCCCACGCTGCCTTCCGTGCCGATCACGCGCCAGTTCGATTCCCAGGTCGTGCGGAGCCCTTCGGCGCACCAGCTCCCGCGATAGGTGTAGGTGACATCGCCGGTCATGTCGAAGATCGCCACGGCGGATGCGTCGTGATCGTACCATGACCCCGCCGGGTTCCATTCCTTGCAATAGACGCCCGTCGGGTCGCCGCTCTGAATCTCAGAAGCGCTGCCGGTGATGAGTCGGGCCGCGTCGAAGGTGTGGATCGCCATGTCGAGCAGCAACACGTGGCGCATGTGGTCGCGGAACCCGCCGAAATGCGCGCCAACGTAGAAATCGCAGTTCACCGTCGTGACACGCCCGATCGCGCCCGAAGCAATGAACTCACACAACCGGCGGATGTTCGGGTCGTAACGCCGGTTCTGCATCACCGCGAAGGTTTTATCAGACGCAGCGGCAGCCTCTATCATACGTCGGGCGTTGTCCATCGTGTCGGCCAGCGGTTTCTCGCCCAGCACGTGACAGCCGTGCGCCAGCGCCCCAAGGGTGACGTTGACGTGCGCTTCGGGCACGGCGCAATCAAAGATGATGTCGGGGTGGGTGGCTGCGAGCGTCGCGTCTAGGTCGTCGGAGATCATCGCATCGGCCCAACCATATTGGTCGCGGCGGGCCTGGGCGACTTCGGGGTTGATGTCCACGAACCCAACCATCTCCAGCCCGCCAATATCTGCAATCGGCTCCAACCATGCGCGGCTGATCCCGCCGCACCCGACGATAACGGCCTTTAGTTCGTTGTCCACTATGCATGCTCCTTTGAACGCAAGAAATTCGATAAGTAACGTTTGGAGAAATCAGGCTGTCGGCATCATACTCCGAAAGAAATTGCTTGACAAGGTCGTGCTGCCTTGTGATAATGCTCGCAATTCCGCTCAGGAGTGTGATCTTTTGACGCAAGATTTCCCGATTACCGTGCATATGATTGGGCAGGCCCACCTGGACCCGGTTTGGTTGTGGCCGTGGACTGAAGGCCGCGCCGAGGCATTGGCGACCAGTCGTTCCGCGGTGGACAGGCTACGTGAGTACCCGGATTTTCACTTTACGCGCGGCGAATCACTGGTGTATGAGTGGATTGAGCATGACGATCCGGCCCTGTTCGATGAGATTGCCGTGCTCATTGCGGAAGGGCGCTGGCACGTGGTCAACGGGATGGTGGTGCAGCCCGATCTGAACACGCCACAGGGCGAGGCGATCGTGCGCCAGTTCCTGCTGGGCATGGCCTATTTCCGGGATCGCTTTGACCTCGCGCCGCGCGTGGGTTATTGCGTGGACACGTTCGGTCACCCGCAGGCGATGCCGCAAATCCTGCGCGGATGCGGGTTGGATAGTTATACCTTCCTGCGACCGGGGCCTCACGAGAAGGAGTTGCCCTCCGCGGTCTTCTGGTGGGAGTCGGCGGACGGCAGCCGGGTGCTGGCCCACCGGATTGTCGGAGCGTATACCACGAATGTGGAAGACCATGCGAAGCTCATCCAGAATGCGCTGGATGCACGCCCTGCCGAGCTTCCTGCCGCCATGAGTTTCTTCGGTGTGGGCAACCACGGCGGCGGCCCCACGAAGCGCCAGATCGAAAATATCCGGGCGTTGGCGGCGCAAACGGATGACGCGCAGATTCGCTTTTCATATCCCGACAACTACTTTGACGCCATTCGTGACGCCGCCGAAAATCTTCCGGTCGTTGCCGACGAGTTACAACCCCACGCTGTCGGCTGTTACTCCGCGAACAGCGCGCTCAAGCGCGCCTACCGGCTGGCCGAATGCCGGTTGCTGATCGCGGAGCGCATTGTGGGGTTGAGCGCCGCCTGGCTGGCAACGCCTGCGCCCGTAGAGGCGTTACGCGCGTTATGGCACGACCTGTGCTTCGTCCAGTTCCATGACACGCTCTGCGGCACCACGACCAAAGAAGGCGCGAACGATGCGATCATGGCGCTGGGGCGCGTCGCGCTCGGCGCACAGGAGTTGACCCATGACGCCGCGCGCCGCCTGGGGACGACGATTGACACAGCGGGGCCGGGTGGAACGGTGCTGCTGTTCAATCCCGCGGCCGAGCCTTACGAGGGGTACGTGGAGTATGAGCCGTGGACGGAATGGAAACCCTGGAGCGCGGGCTGGCGTTTGACGGACGAATCCGGCGCGCCGGTCTCGCATCAACTGATTGAAACGCACGAAGCGTTGTCGAGCCCCGGTCACGGCCCCAATCGGTTAGTTTTTCCGGTTGCGTTGCCGCCGATGGGCTACCGGCTCTATCGGTTCGCGTACACTGAGACCGGCAACGCCCCGGTCAACCCTGTCGTCGCGCCGGAGCATCCTGCGACCGCCGGGCCTGATTTCCTCGCGAACCAACATCTTCATATCCGGTTGGACCCCGAAACCGGCGATATCGTTTCCTGCATTCGCGTCGAGGACGGGCTGGAGTGGGTCGGTCCCGGCGGCTGGAATGTCCCGCTCGTGATTAAGGACGAGAGCGACACATGGTCGCACGGCGTGCGTAGCTTCGAGGATGTCATCGGTCGCTTCGGGGCCGCCGACATCCGGGTGATGGACACGGGGCCGCTCCAGGCTTCGGTGCTGATCGAACGCACCTACGAAGGCAATTGCTGGCTTCAGCAGATCGTATTGCGCCGCGGCGAGCCCGAGTTGCTGATTCGCAACTGGCTCTACTGGCAGGGGCAGTGGCGCATGCTTAAGCTGGCGTTCGATGTGGCTGCAACTGCGCCGCGCGCCCGGCATGATGTGCCCTTTGGGTTTGCCCGGCGTCCTTGCGACGGACATGAAGTTCCCACGCAGATGTGGATGGATGTGGGCGGCGAGGCGACTTCGGTCGCGGGCGACGCCAATGACGTTGGGTTGGCGATCATCAACGACGGCAAATATGGGTGTGACGTGAGCGGGAGCATGGCCCGCCTGACGGTCCTGCGTTGCCCGCCGTATGCCTATCATCAGCCGCACCCCGCGGGCAGCAAGGCGCGGTACGACTGGCTCGATCAGGGGTTGCAGGAGTTTTCCGTCGTGTTGCGCCCCCATGCCGGCGACTGGCGCGGGGCGGGCGTCGTCCGCCGGGCGCGCGAGGTGAACCTGCCGCCCGTCGCGGTGACCATGCACAGCCACGCGGGGACGCGCCTGCCCGCCGATTCGTTGTTACGACTCGACGCGCCCGACCTGGAGCTGACGGCCTTCAAGCCCGCGGAGAATGGCGAAGGCTTCATCGTGAGGATCGCAGACCGGCATGGCCGCGGCGGCGCGGGCGAGCTGTGGTGGTTGGAATCTCGTTTCCGGGTCAGCCTCGAGCCATTCGAGGTGCGCAGCTATCGTTTGCCGCCACGAGAGCAGCAGGGCTGGCGGTTGACTCCATGCGATATGCTGGAACGACCGGTTATCGCCACCGAGGCGCACAACACAAACGCCGATTGAGATCGCCTCAGGGTATGGTCCGAGTGACGCCGGCCTCCAGGCCAAGATCGGCAGAAGCCAGGATTTCGCTGACGACGCGGCCGTCAGCCATCTCGATCGTTCGCATGCCCGAGGAGACCAACTGGCGCGTGTGCGTCACCAGCACAACCGTCAGGCCCAATCCGGCGTGGAGATCACGAAACAGATCCATGATCTCGGACTCCGTTCGCTCATCCAGGTTGCTGGTGGGTTCGTCGGCCAGCAACAACTGTGGCTGGTTGATGAGCGAGCGGGCGATGACCACCCGCTGTTGCTGGCCCGCAGACAACTGGCGCGGATAGGAATGCAGCTTATCGGAGAGGCCGACCCTCTCTAGCATCGCCCTGGCGCGCTCGGGTTCTTGCGAATCGTGCCCGTTCGCCCCGAACATCGTGGGCAGGATCACATTTTCGTAGGTCGTTAGCGTCGGCAGCAGGCTGGGGAACTGAAAAACGAAGCCGATCTTCCGGTTCCTCAGGTACGATTGCTGTTGATCGGTCAGTTTCCACAAGTCCACGCCGTCGAGCGTGACACGGCCCGAGGTCGGCCGAGTCAGCCCGGCCGCAAGGTTGAGGAGTGTGGTCTTGCCCGATCCGGAGCGGCCGATGAGCACAGCGAACTCGCCGGCCGCGATTTCCAGTGTGACCCCGCGCACCGCAGTGACGGTGTTGCCTTTCCCCAGGTCATAGGTCTTCGTGACATCTTCCAGCGTAATCATGGCTGCTACTCCCGCATGGCGATCGCCGGATCTTGCCGGCTGATCTTGATGGCCGGCAGCAGGGCCGCCAGGACGACGCTCAGCATGGCCAACAGTAGCCCGATCCCGATCTCCAGCGCCAACGACGCCGGCGATGGCAGAAGGAAGGGCACTCCCAAGGAACTCACGATCAACCTTCTGAAGAGGTAGATCGCAAGCACCGCCAGGAAAATGCCAACCGACGCGCCGCACAAGGCCAGCAGGCTCGCCTCGGTCAGCAACGACTCGGCGACGAAGCGGCGTGTGGCTCCGAGCGCCCGCAACACGCCGAGCTCGCGGCGGCGCTCGTTGGCGGCCATCAAGTAGATCATCCCGATCAGCACGATGGCCAGCGGCCAGATCAACGCCATCACGATCACGACCATGTTAAGCAGGCTGGTCAGTTGCGCTCGCGATGACTGGAACAGATTGGCGCTCTCGATGGGGAAGACCCCAGGGAGGTTTCGGAAGATGTCCACCGCGATCTTCTCGTTGTCTGCGCCGGGTTTCGTCTTGACCAGGATCGCCGAGACCTGATTCGGGGGGATGACGAGCGGCTCCTCCGCCTGGGTCTCCGAGATGTGGGCGATGTCGTGCGCTGTCTCGAGGGTGAAGAAGAGGCTCTGGTCCAGCCCGGTTCCGGTTGGCTCGAGGTTTCCCTTGAGCGTCACGAGATCGCCGTAGACCAGGATGCCATATCCCGCTTCGGTGGCTGAGATGTAGTCGCCGCCGATCACTTCGCCCCGCGCCAACCCGCCGGGCAGTTGCTTGTCCAGCCAGGGCCGCACCGTGAAGTCGGTCTGGGGATCGTAGCCGATCATGAACATCTGCGATACCGAGCAGCAAGAAGCGCCGACCAACGTGGCCAGGTAGACCTGCGGGGAGACGGCCTCAACTCCGGGGATCGCCGCCAGTTTCTTCACGTTCTCTTCCGGCATCCAGAACTGCGCCGGGACGCCCATCAGCAGCGCGCCCTCCATCTCGGTCTGAGCGCCCTCTGGCACGACGACGATATCGGCGCCCAGCCGGTCTGTCGCCAATTCCAGGCTTGTGGCTGCCCCGCGCAGGAGAAGCGTTGCGAACAGCGCGAAGGCAGCCACTACCAGGGCGCAGAGCGCCACGACCCAGCTGCGCAGCCCGTTCCCTGAGATGTTCTTCCAGGCAAGCTGCAACAAGTTCATGAGACGGCCACCGGCGCCGCTGCGGGCTCTTCATCCTGCGCGACGAAGAACAGGGCGACGCTCGCCGCGCCCGCCAGGATGCCCGACGCCAGGATGATCGGCTTCATCAATGTGTTGCACACCATCATAGGATTGACGCATGTCCCGATGATGACTGTGGGCAACATGATCGCCGCCACACTGGCCCCCACACCGACGATGGCGGCGAATCGCAGCGTTTCCTTACGCCGTGCACGTAGCGCGTAGATCCCCGCGATGCCGAGCGGGATGGCCGCTGCGACTTCGGCGGCGCCGGCCCAGTGGCACTTCATTGAGATCTCTCTCCCGTCCGCCGTCGTCACCATCTTACCGGCCGATTCGCAATCGGTGAACGCCGGCGCGATCGCCAACACGAGCGCAAACAAGATCATTGCTACACCAAGAACCGCCTTCATCGCTGCCTCCATGCTGAATATGTGGTGGGCTCCAGGCGCTGGGATGGAGCTTCAGTTGGAAATATCGCACGCCCCAGCCGCGTGCGTTCGCGAACTACGAAAGCCGGTGCCTCCCCGGCACGGACATTCTCTGCCGCAGCCGGTCTTGCGCGTGCATGAGATCCATGACTTCCCCACCGAATCCACGCTGGAACCGGACCGCGTCCTGGAGATTGGCAAAAGCCAGGATCGCCGGACAACAACACAGCGAGATCTCGCTGTCAACCAGATAGATCGCCTCGCGTGCGCTGATCATCCGGCAGTAAAGGAAATCGGTCACCAGCATCAGGTCGGCCGACTGACTCAGGTCGGCGATAGCCAGGCCGCAATGCGGGCAACATGCGCACAGACGGCCGCGCAGGGGGCTCTGGATGATGACCGCGGTGCGCATGGGGACGGCTCGATTGCACATAGCGCACACGTCGCCCGTGCTGGGATCGGAGGCGGCCGGCAAAGGCAAGGTCGCGCCGCCGCGGGTCTTAGCAAGATACCCTGCGCCGGCCAGCCGGTCCAGATCTCGATGCACCGTCATGGCCGACACGCCCAGCTCTTCTGCGAGTTCTTGGACGGTCAACATGCGTCGTGCATCGAGAAGCTCGAGGATATGGCGGCGACGCGCTGTGGGTGTATCAGTCATGGGTCTTTCCTGCAAATAGCTCACCAATACATCACTTTTATAACATGGTCACGGATGCAATGTCGTCCCTTCATCGGGTGATTTTGTCTTGCTACTTTAGTATGAGTAGGGTGACTCTCCGGCGACTGACGGGCGACCGAGCGAGAATGTGTCGGTCTGAGGGGGCTCCAGGCGGTTATTCCACGGTCATCACACCGGCATACCAGTCGTGCGGGCAATTGAACTTGAAACCGCCCGGCTCCTGTGGCGTGAACTCGACCACCTGTTTGTCCGTCAGCGATGAAAGAACCATGTACTGCTCTCCCTGCTGACCCCACCGAAGGAGCAGGATATTGCCGCCAGGGACATAGCCCAACTGGCGGAAGACCACGCGAACGGGGACGCCGGCCTTCACCGCGAAGTGGGTCGGCGTATAGCCGCTGCGCGACACGACCAGCTGGACCTCCTGAACCCCTTCGGCGTTGACGGGAATCTCTTCGGCCGGCGGGAGCGGTCCCTGCGAGGCTTCCCTCTCCGCCGCAGTCGCGAGTCCCTGGGCCGCCCCGTCGCGGGCAAGCGCCAGCAAGTCAACGGCGGCATCGCCAGGAGCGTACTGGTAGATGTTGGAGCTATCGCCCAGGATCCTTCTGAAGTGCTGTTCGTCGCCCCTGACGCCTTTGGAAAGTGCCCAGTCCGGATTGCCGGCCTGGTGCGCCTCGATCTGGATCCAGTACGGCGTGAAAGGAGCAGCCTCGAACGGGACCGGCAGGATGTACGAGTAATCATACATCTGCAAGTCGCCCACCATTTCGGCCGCCGTCTCGTTGGCGTTGCCGCCCACTGCGTAGTGGATCAGCGGCCCCGTGGCGACGTCCGGCTCGCTGCCCACCGCAATGGATGGGTAGATGTCCACGGTGAAATCGCGCACCGGGCCGCCGGAGCCTCGAAAGCGCGGATCGTAGGCGCCGCGCCAACGCACTTCGGTGAGGGTCTGAACCGTCTCGAACTCGAAGCTCTCCCACGCCCAGTGGTTCGCGCCGTCGCCTTCGGGGACACGCTGGGAGGACGGGATAAGCCCACCGTCAGGGTTGGGCGGCTGGCTGAAGACGAGAACGGCTTCAACCTCCTCAGACGCCGTTGGGGCAGGAGCCACGGAATCTTCGGCGGTCGTTGCAGGGTCGCCGGCGTCGGATACAGACGGAGAAGCGGAGGGCGCTGTGGGGGAGGCGGCATCCGTGGCGGCCGGCGATGTAGAGAGGGAGTCCGGCGCCGTGATTGCCGGGTTGATACACGATACGATAGCAGCTACGAGCAGCAAGACTGCTGCGATTCGCAAGGTCTTAAAGAACACGGGGCCTCCTAAAGCCGTCGCCTTCAAAGGACAACACCTGTGAAATCCGTGACCTCTATCTCCCCGTCGGGGGAGATAGAGGTGAAGTTCGTCGTTCCCCGCCCCCGTTCGGAGACGGGGGTGTGGCCGGCGAGACGAGCTCGCCGTGACATTGTACCAGGTCGGGGGAGGGAATCTTCCCTCCCCCGACTGAGTACAGGACGGACTTACGGGCCGGTGACGATGGGCGATGGCGTAGCGACCACCCATCCCGATGGCGAGTGAAGGTTGAGCGCCTCCACCCTGAAGTACCACTGCCTATTGGCCAGCAGGTTCGGAGTCTGGTATGAGACTGAGTTCGCGCCGAGGTTCACGGTCGTCCTGTTTTGCGTGAAGGCCGCGTTGGTCGCTCGCTGGACGCGATACTGGGATTCGGTGGTGGCGTTATCCGTCCAGGTCACCAGGACCTGGCGGGGTGAGCCGCCGACAAGCGCTACCGCCACATTGGTGGGAGCGGCCGGCGCCGGGCGGATGCCTACGCCGTAGTTGTTCGAGTAATCCGACGCCAGTGCGCCGATCACTGCGCGGGCCCGATACCGATAGCCGGTGCCAGGCACGACGGTCATGTCAACGTAGTGAGCGTACGAGGACGGGACGCCCAGGGTGCTGACGCCGGGGTGCGCCGGGGTGGTCGCGATCAGCGCGTACGGCGTGACGCAGGTCAGGTTGGTGTAGGAGGTCGTGGTACAGCGCTCGACCTCGAAGCCGGTCTCGTTCGTGGAGTTATCCACCCACTGCAACAGGGCCTGCGCGATATTCGCGACCGAGTTAAGCTGCGCACCGCCGATCAGGTTGGAAGGGGCCGCCGGCGGAATGCCGATCGCGACGACCGTGAGTACATCAGACACCGACTGGACCGTCAGACTCGGGAACTCCGCACCGTAGCCTATCATGTTCTTTGCGGCGACGCGGTACAGGTTGGTGATGGTCGGATCGAACGTGGCGTCCACGAGGCTGCGCGTGCCGTGAGTGTTCGGCTGGTCGAGCGGCGACGGGCTGGTTCCGACATCCAGCCAGGTGACCCCGTCATCAGACGACCGCTGCACCACGAACGACGTCTCGGTGATGGAGTTGTCGTTCCACGACAGCGTGCGCGTCGGCCTGTCGAATGCGAGGCCATCGGCCACGAGCGGCGGAACCGCCACCGAGACCGGCCGCATCATGTCCATCTCTTCATGGCTCAGGATGTGGCAGTGGAAGACGTACTCCCAGCCGAAGTTGACCAGTTGATTGACGATGGCCGTCGTCGGGTTGCCTTGCGGGTCGATGTTGTTGAAGAACTGCGTCGAACCGGGGGCCATCATCGGGCTGAGATTCCGGATTGCGTTGGGCACCTCGAAAGGCAGCTCGGGGATGATGGGCCGCAGGGCCACGATGGTGTCCTCGAGCGGGCTGGTGCGGACGGTGTCCTTCCAACCCAACTCAGTCGGGTCGGGTGGAATGATGATGTTGTCCCACGTGACCCGGTTCAGCACCTGCACGTCGTACAGGTGGAAGTGAATCGGGTGCGTGTCCACGCCGTTGTGCGTCATGCGCCAGATCTGCGAGCCGTCAGCCGCGTCGGCGATGGGCGTGATCTGGACGTCGCTCACCGGCAGGCCGGTCAGCTCATCGTATATCACGTCATTCTTCGGCAGGTTGGTGGCGTCGATGAGTTCCGTCTGCGGGTTCACGTACGGGTACAGCGTGACGTTCTGCGTTCCGGGCGTCGGAGGCTGCGCCTCGATCCCCAAGAACGCCTGCATCCGACCGAACTCGTCGAACGACGTAGAGTTCATCTCATCGTGAATCGCCTTGGGCTCCAGCCCCATGACCATCCTCGACATCGGCGCTGTCAACGTGTTGAAGCCGAAGAGCGAGGTGTCGTTGACGCGGACGAGGCCGTCGCAGCGCTGGGTCGTCGTGGTCAGGCTGTTGACAGGGACGTTGCAGTTGCTGCCGGCCGCGAAGCTCGTGCCGTACGCCGAGTTGTACGCGGCTTGCCCGACGATGATCGGGTGCTGGCCGGACTCGAAGACGCCCGTGCCGTTGGCCTTATGGCGGAAGGCATTATTCAGCCTGTTCACGTTGAACGCCGGGGCAGGGGCGCCGGCAATCTTCACCTGCATGATGGTGCGGGTGTTCGGCCCGTATCCGGGCAGGATCACGGGGGCGCCGACCGGGCTCAGGTCAGGAGTGCCGGTGTAGTAGTCATAGCTGGCAACGCGAGCCGGGAACGCCGCGGGTGCGTCGTTGTAGAGGATCAGCGTCTTGCCGGCGAATTGCGAGAAGTCTACGATCACGTCGGCGCGCTCCGCGGGGGCGAGCAGCAGCGAATGCTGATCCACATTGCCCACATCGAAGCGGGTCGGGTCAATGATCCAGGTGGTCGGCTGTTGGCCGTCCACGACTACCGGGGCCGGCAGGAAGCCGCCCTCAGTGCCGATCTGGATCCAGTCAGGACCGGCGGTCGCCAGGCCCTGAACCGGCGTCGGGAAGACGTTCGGATCGGTCTGCGCCGCCGCCAGCTCGGCGGGATTCAGCGCAACCTCGGTCGGGCCGATCACCTGACCCTGAGTGTTCGTGCCGGTGCTGGCCGTGGCGGGGTCGCCGACGTACCACTGGAAGTTGAAGAAGCGGTCGTTCGCCACGCTCAGGATGCGGAAGCGATAGGACTTCGGTTCGAGCGTGATCGTCGGGTAAGCCACCCCATTCACGGTCGGCGTGTCGTTGAACTGCTCCATGCCGGTCGAGATGTTCGGCGTGCCGGGGATCTGCGCCGGCTCGCAGAACGGGTCTGTGTCGTACTGCCAGGTGGCTGGATCGTCTAGGTTGCAGGGTACTGCCAGGTCTGCGGTCCAGTCGTCGGCAGTGCCACGCATTCCGTCCGGTCCCTTCGGGTCTTTGCCGAAGTAAGGGTTGGCGATCGGGCCGAACTTCGTGTCCGATGCCGGAGGCCAGAACCAGGGCCCGTACATCCAACGCCCGAAGGCGCTCATTCCGCCCGGGTCGCCGGGATTCTGCGCCGGCATGTAGGTGTGGTGATACCAGAAGTTGCCGTAACCGCCCCAGCGACTCGCGTCCCAGGTCGGGTCCTGCCCGTAGCTGACGACGTTCCCCTCCGCATCGTACTGGTTGTACATCTGCGTGTCTTGCGGCACGAAGGTACGATCCTGGATGATCAACGGGATCTGTTCGGCGGGGATGGTGTTGCTATTGAGCAGCGTCTGCTCAGTGTCGTCGGTGATCAGATAGCCGGCAGCCTCGCCCGCGTACACGTTGAGGCGGGTGATGCCCCAGGCGTGGTCGTGATAGAACATCAGGCGAGCGCTCTGCTGGTTGGTGTAGTAGAACGTCATGCAGCCGTCATCCGCGGCGTCACATCCGGCGCCGGCCATGTCGGGCACGTTCGATACGCTGACGCCCTGCGGCCAGTTGGTGTCCTCGGTGGCCGGAGTGATCCACTGGTGCGGCGTGCCGTCGCTGATCCACGGCGAGATGCCGCCGTGCAGGTGCAACGTCGCCCGGTTGTCCTTGTAGCACATGCCGCTCTTCGGGTACTCGGTGCACTCCGGGTTGCGGGCCTCGTCCGTGACCGTGCCCAGATCCTGATAGTCGAAATCGGGCGTATCGGCCATGCCGGAGCCCATCAGGGTGCTATCCGTGGGCAGGAACAGGTCGCCGTCACTGACCCCGTCCATGCTGTCCGGATCGGCCGGCAGCAGGTTGCGGAAGATGATCCGCGCCGGCTTGTCTTTGGTGGCGACGATGATCGGGCCGAGCCATTGCGGCGAGGTCACGCCGAAGTAGCCGGTGTCAACCAGGGTGCCGTCGAGCAGCTCGTTCTGAAGCGGGAAGTGCTGGCTGATGCCCGCGTTGGCCGGGGTCTCAAGCTGCACGTAGCCGCGGGCGAGTGTCCCCGGCAGGCTGGACGAGAATGAGGTGCGGTACTGCACGAGCGCGATCTCGTACTGGTCGGCTTCGATGCCGTCATACTTGATCTTCTCCGCCACCGCGAGCGGGAGGAACTTGCTGCCGTCCGTCGGGCAGGAGCCGGGGACTGCGGGGTCGCAGAGCCCGGGCAGCGGGTCGGTGAACTTTTTGATGCCGCCCGGCGTGACGTAGCCCGTGCCGGGGGCAGTGAGGGCAATGGACGTGATCGCACCCGCGCTCACCGTGGCCGTGGCGGCTGCTCCGCTCCCGGTCGGGTCGCTGATGGTCACAGTCGGGGCCGAAACGTAGCCGTCGCCGGGTGCGTCTACGACGATCGAGGAGATCGCCAGCGTGGCCGCGGCAACTGCCCCGCAATCGGCCGCGGAGGCAAATATCGAGATAGTCTCTGCGGTCGCCAGGACCAGCCCGGACTCGGAGGTCATCTCGGCCGAATCCAGCCGGGGAGCCGGCGAGGACTGTTCGGGTGCGAGCCGGCCCTGATCCTGCGACTCGATCATCTCCTGCCGCATTGCTTTGGCAGCGGCCAACTGGCAGGCGATCGGCTCGTAGAGGGTGCCGTTGTAGACCATTACGTTAGGGGCCGTGGAATACCCGGAGCCCGGGTTGTCAACCACGATCGCGGTGACGGCGCCTGACGCATCCAGCACCGCGTGTCCGCTGGCGATAACGCCATCCGGGCCGTCGGGCATGTCGAACTCGACGGTCGGGTTAGTGTACCCCGCGCCGCCGGAGACGACGGCAATCGCGTCCACTCCGCCATATGCGGTCGCAGCGGCCGGCATCAGCGGGGCAACGCCCGAAGCGTCCAGTACGGTCGCCGCGAGCGAGTAGGTGCGTGTCTGGCTGTAGATGGGGAAGTCCACTCCCCCGAGGGTGATGATGCCGCCGGGCGGCGTGTTGGCGGGGTAGCTCAGGATATCCGTACCCGTCCCAAGATCGTCAACCGGGATGCCCTCGCCGTAAATGGCGATAACGTCGCCGGTCGTCACGGCGATATCGGGTACCGTGATGCTCACAACGTCGCCGACAGGGTCTACTGCGACCGGGACGACCTGCTCGCCGCTGTCCCACAGGACCGCGTACTCGTTCGGGTTTCCGGTCGCACCCAGGACGTACGCGTGAAAGAGGTTCCCCGCGGACGGCGTGGGGCTTGCCCCGGTAGTCGCCTGATTGAAGTACTCGATTGACTTAACCACGCCGTTCGCCGGCATCGTGACCGGCAGAACTACGAGCAAGGGTCCAAGGACGCCCGGGGCCGTCGCGTAGTCGGTCGCGTACGTTCGTGCGACGAGCGCGTTGCCGACCTGAACGAGTGTTCCGGCCCCGCCGCCGCCCGTGAAGCTGACCGTGGGCGCGGTGTAGCCGCTGCCTGCCGCGTCAACCGTGACGGCGGTGACCGCGCCGGACGCGGCGACCGTGGCCGTGGCCGTCGCGCCCGTCCCGGCGCCGGTGATGCTCACAGTCGCGGCCGTGTAGCCGCTGCCGGGATCGACGAGCGTGATGCCCGTCACGGCGCCGTTCGCCCCGACTGTGGCCGTGGCCGTCGCGCCGCTGCCGTCGCCGATGATTTCCACGGTAACGTCAGGCAGCGTGAACGGGCTGTTCGCCCAGTTCGGGTTGGGGCCGAAGTAGTGCGCGACCTGCGTTTCATCCGTTGGACTTGCCGGCAGCGCGGCCGGCACAAGCTGCTCTTCCGGCGCCACCTCGCGCGCGAAGGTCGAGCCGCTAGGCCCGGGATCAGGGACTGCCGCAAATGACGCACCAGTCGCCCCCATAAGCATTGAGACGATGACTATCACTGCGAGAACGAGATTAAATTTCTTCCAACGAACCATGTTGGTTACTCCTCTTCCTACTTGCCTGAAGGGCTGGTCCTTCAGCCTGTTATTGACGATCAGAGTGGGAAGTAACTGATGACAGATGCGGAGTCCCATTCCGATACGCCGCTCTGATCCGTTGGCCAGACGGGTTTTGCAGCCGACGCCTCCCCTGTAAACTTCTCAAGACAAAAACGCGAAAAACTCATCACAGCAGTGATGAGCGATCTGCCGGATTGCTGACAGCAGAGATTCCGGAGGGACCGTTTTCGCAATGAACGCTGCAGCGCCCGCTTCTCTGGCGCGGGCTTGCGTGCGTTTATCATCGTGAACGCTCAGCCAGATAATCCCAATTTCAGGTCGCACATGATGGAGGGTGGTTGTGGTGATCACGCCGTCCAATTCCGGCATTTCGCCGTCCATGAGGATGACATCGGGGTTCAGCGATTTCGCCAGATCGAGCGCGATTTGCCCGCAATCGGCTTCACCGACGACAGAGAGATCGGGCTCGGCGCTGAGCAACATGCGCAACCCTGTTCGTACTCCCTGTTGATTGCCCACAATTAATAGCTGAATCATGAATATCTGCTATCTTTGTCGTTTTACAATTCCTCGCTCATGACATGTGATTCCAAGTATGATATAATTTCCGGACTTTAGATCAGGAGGTATAGACAAAATCGTTTGGTAGCCGCATCGCGCCCATACATTATAGACGTTCGTTCTGGCGTTCGCATCAGTCCGAGGGGTGATCAGCCCTCACTCTTTCGGGGGATGCGCGAGCCACGTATCAATCGGTGCTGGGGTGGATAAGATGGTAATCCGCGTACTAATTGTGGACGACCACAGTGTTGTGCGGCAGGGTCTGCGGATGTTTCTGGGCGCGGATCCGGAACTGGAGATTGTTGGGGAGGCGTCCGATGGCGCTCAGGCGATTGAGTTGGCGCGCCAACTCAATCCGGATGTGGTGCTGATGGATTTGCTGATGCCTGGCATGGACGGTATCAGGGCAACGAAGGTGATTCGTACCGAGATGCCCGATGTTGAAGTCGTGGCGTTGACGAGCGTCCTGGAAAATGGGCTGGTCGCCGAGGCTGTACGGTCCGGCGCGATCGGCTATTTGCTCAAAGATACGCAGGCCCATGAATTACGTCGGGCCATCAAGGCGGCGGCGGCCGGCGAAGTGCAACTCTCCCCTGAAGCCGCGGCACGTCTATGGCGCGAGATGCGCCAACCGGAAGTCAAACCTGAATCGCTCACCAACCGCGAGTTCGAGGTGTTACAACTATTAGCGCTGGGCAAATCGAACAAAGAGATCGCACAGACGCTCATCATTAGCGAGCAGACTGTCAAGACCCATGTAGCTCATATTCTTGATAAGCTCGGCGTGTCCAGTCGAACGCAGGCCGTGCTCTACGCCATTCACCACAGAATGGTGGCTGACAGCCGGGAGACCAGTTAGCGCACGCCAGGCCGGATTGAGTCGTAAAGATCAGCGCGTCATCCGGAGATACAAGGATGCTCAGTGATTAGGTAAGGACCTGCGCCATGAAGAAGGAACGTATCCGCGATGCATGGCTTCCGCTGCTGATCGCGGCTTTGGTGATCGTTGGCGACCTGGCCGAGGATTATCTGTCGGGCAACGCGCGCGGGGGTTTTTTCTGGCATTCCGCCCTCGCGGTATTCATGATTGCCGCCTCTTTCGCGCTGATACGCTGGCATACCAAACGACAGCAAGAGGCTGAAGCGATCCTTCGCAAGGCGCGTGATGAAATGGAGGCGCGGGTAGCCGAACGCACGATGGAACTGACGCGCGCTACCGAGGCGTTGCAAGAAGAAGTTGCCGGACACAAGAAGGCCGAAGGGGCACTGCGGATCAGTGAAGAGAAGTATCGTCTGCTCTTTCAGAATATGGCCGAAGGAGTGGCCCTGTATGAGCTGATCTATGATGATCAGAACCAGCCCGTAGACTGGCGCGTTCTTGAGGTCAATGATGCGTACACGCGTCATACCGGAATTGCGCGAGACAAGATCATCGGTTTGCCTCTCAGCGCACTCTTTCTCGGCGTCGTGCCTGAGTATCTGCCGCGGTTTAGCCGAGTCGTTTCCACCCAAAGCCCGGTGGAGTTCGAGACCTACGCGAAGTCCATTGGCCGCTGTGTTCATGTCGTCGCCTTCCCGATAGAAGGCCCCCGTTTTGCGGCTGTCATCGAAGACATTACCGATCGCAAAATCGCGGAAGCCGCGATCCAGCGACAGGCGACGATCCTATCACAACTGAATGACGCCGTCATCGGGCTGGATCAGGACGGACGGATTACTTTCTGGAACACCGGCGCAGAAAAGATGTATGGTCATCGAGCGGAAGACGTACTGGGGTTGGCTCACGAAGATTTCCCCCGGCCGGCTTTCATCGGGATGACGCGCGATGAATTGTCTCAACGCCTGTATCAGGGAGAAGAAGTTGACGTGGAATCGATTCGCCTTGCCAAAGACGGACGCGAGGTATGGGTCGAGTCACGTGTGATGATGATTTACGATAGCCTGAACGCACCGAATGGGTTCATTTGGGTGGACCGGGATATCACTTCTCGCAAGCGTTCGGATGCTGTGCTGCGTGACGCTGAAAGCGAACTGGCCATCGCCGCCCAGGAGCGTGCGGCTCTGGCAGAGCGCCAGCGTCTGGCTCGTGAACTCCATGATTCGGTGTCACAAGCGCTCTACGGGATTTCGCTGGGCGCGCATACTGCGCTCACAATGCTGGGTACGGATCAGGACAAGACGCGCGAGGCATTGAACTTCACGCTCTCACTTGCCAACGCGGGGCTGACGGAGATGCGCGCTCTGATCTTCGAGCTACGACCCGAAATGCTGGTAACGGAAGGTCTGGTGATTGCGCTGGAGAAGAAGGCCGCTGAGATGCGCGCACGTCGTGGCATCGAGGTCGTAACGGATTTATGTGATGAACCCAGCCTGCCGTTCGAAGCGAAGGAAGCGCTCTATCGCATTGCTCAGGAAGCGATGCTCAACGCCGTGAAGCACGCCCATTCCAGCCGGCTTGATATCCGGCTGGAATGTCAGGCCGATGGTTATCGCCTTGAAGTCTGTGACAATGGCGCCGGTTTTGATCCGATGGCGGCTTACCCGGGACACCTTGGATTGCGCTCAATGCGCGAACGCGCGGTTGCTTTTGGCGGTGACCTGATCATCACCAGCGCCTCACAATGCGGAACCCAGATTCAGGCGTATTTCCCTGTCATGGTCGGCTTCGATTCGAAGTGCTGATCCGCTCGATCTCGCACGTCCGTCCTCACATCTTTCATGCCGGTTTATGGGTCAATACGATCAGCCAATCCTGGAAGATCGGCGGGCGAAGTGGTGTCCAGGCGCCCTCTGCATCCACGCTGACCTCGCCCAGGGGATATTCCTGCCCGGTCTTCGGGTCGAACCAGTAGCCATCATACATGGCTTCCGGCGATAGACCCTGTATCCGCGCCTTCCCGCTCCATACCATCCAGATGGCCGACGCGGGGATGAAGAAGAGACGCACATCTTCACCGATCTCCGCTGCGTAAGGCTGGTAGCGGTCTGCGCGGCTCGCGTGTGGCGTGATCCAATCAGGACGCGGCGTGAGCTGCTGCCAGGGGTAGCGTTCGAGCAGACGCTTGCCGATGCCCAACTGGCCGGACCCCGGCAAGCGGTATGCTTCGCGCCAGGTCATGTCGCCCCACGATGTGCCGTGCGGCGACGGGCCGTAGGGTTCCTCGTTCGATCCCGCCTGCCACAGACCATTCGCGCCGTAGGTGTGGCCCATCGCCCCCGAAAGCATACTGCTCCAGAACAAGAAGCGCTGCACCTCCTCGCGGCTCGATTCCAGGATGCCTTCGTAGTTGGCTTCAGAGATGAATACCGGCATTGCCGGTTCGTGCGCCAAAGAGTCTTCGAGGATGTTGACGGTATCTGCCAGCGAAGGGTAGCCCGAATGTCCGGTCTGGAGCATGTCTATGTCGAGCACGGTGGGATCGCTGACTTGCTCGTGGCCCCGTTGTGTCGGATGGATGGTAACGGGATGATCGTAGGGATCAGTGGCCCGGATGAACTGCGCCAACTCGGTCCAGAAGGCGCGCCGGTCATCGCCCGTGAGTACTTCGTGATCGGCAGAGGCCGAACTTGCGACGTAGTACGGCATCATCGCCTCACCGGCGACGCACCAGACGACCGGATACGCCCCCCAGCGGGCGATCAGATAGCGCCAGTGCTTATGGAGCACATCAGGGCCGACGAAATCGAGATAATAGCCCCAGGCGCCGATGATGCAGGGGAGCAGTCCGGCGCGCACCAGTTCGGCCACGCGCAGATCGGCCGCGTCGAAGTAAGCCGGGTTGATGCGCGTGAAGCCCTCATCCCAGGCTTGCCCTGCTTCATTGGCGCTCCGCGGGTCGCCCGGCTCCATGTCGGGATACAGCCCCGCGACGATCTGGATGACGCTGAATCTTTTACCTACGCGGTCGGCAGTCAGTTCGCGGAAGTCTTCCGGCCAGCGAATCCGCCGCGAGAACCCCATCCACCAGGTGTCGCCCAGCCAGAAGAACGGATGTCCGTCGCGATGTTCGAGATGCCGTTGATCGGGTGCAACGCGGAGCGCGCCATGCTGATACAGCGGATTCGCGCCCGCATACGGGCCGATCTCGATTTGCCCCTCCTGGCCGTGCAGATCGGGATTATCGGTGTCCGAGCAAACGGTGCGGTATGCATGGACGCCGGTGAGCGGCGACGCGTAGCGCACCGTCCACTGGTTTTCGCCGGCCCAGAACGCCGGGATCGTCCGCTGCTGCCCCGCCGGGTCGGTGATGAGGAGATCCAATACAACATCGTTGAATGGGTCTGCATAAGACTGATGCGAGAGATACGACCATTGCACGATTTGATTCTGCGTACCGAGCTGTTTCATTGAAGCGCCTCCATAACGTGTGAAGGCCGGGCATCATGTATATGGCCCGGCCTCAGTCTCTACCCGAAAACTGCGCGTTGATCTCCTTTGTAGTGACGGCTTCAGCCGTTGGGGGCAGTGCAACGGCTGAAGCCGTCACTACAAAGTGGCCGATTGTTACTTCTGGCCGTAGACGTGTGTGTAGCGATGGTGCAGCTTTGCCACGTCTTCCGCCGGGATTTCGTCGGGTTGGCCCATTTGCAGCGCAATCCAGACGGTGTGCGCCACGTCTTCCGTCATCACCGCCGCCTTGACCGCCGATTGCGCGTCCTTGCCGATGGTGAAGACGCCGTGATTCTTGAGCAGCACGGCGGGCGAGTCGCCGATGGACTCGACGACGATCTTGCCGATCTCCTCGCCGCCGATCAGCGCGAAGCCGCCGCAGGGGATCGGCCCCCCGAACTCGTCGGCCATCGCGGTGAGATAGACCGGGATCGGCTTGCCCAGCGCGGCGAACGCCGTGGCATAACGCGAGTGCGTGTGTACGATGCCGCCGATGTCGGGCCGCTGCCGGTAGATGTAGAGATGGCTGGCCGTGTCGGACGATGGCTTGAGAGCGCCCTCGACCACGTCGCCTTCCAGGTCTACCACGACCAGATGTTCGGGTTGCAGGTCTTCGTAGCGAATCCCCGATGGTTTGATGACCACTAATCCCGTGTCCGGGTCGCGCCCGCTGATATTCCCGCCGGTCCAGGTGACCAGGTTGTTCTTCGGCAACTCCATGTGAAGCTGCCAGACCGCTTGTTTCAGTTCTTCAAGCAAGGGTGACTCCGTTCTGCGCACCATTCTTTGTAGTGACGGCTTCAGCCGTTGGCCGACGCAAACGGCTGAAGCCGTCACTACAAAGGGGGTCTATGATGACTCAGTCGCCGGCCACGATTTCGGCCCTGAGTTGCTTCAGGCGTTTCATCACATCGTTTTCGCCGCGGCCGAAGTAGTCGTGCAGGGTGACGTATTCATCGAACAGCCGGTCATACACTGCCTTGGCGTCCGGGTTGGGCGTGTAGCGCTCTTCGCGCAGGGTTGCCATGGCCCCGGCGGCCTCGACGATGGTGTCGTAGCCGCCGGCCGCGCTGCCCGCCGCGACTGCGCCGTGCATCGCCGAACCGAGCGCGCCGCCCTGGTGCGTCCCGGCGATCACGATGGGGCGACCGGACACGTCCGCGTAGATTTGCATTAACAGCTTGTTGCGGTCGGGCAGGCCGCCCGTCGCCACGATCTGATTGACGGGCACGCCGTTCGCCTCGAACGCTTCGATGATGACGCGCGTGCCATAGGCGGTCGCCTCGATCAGCGCGCGATAGATGTCCTCCGGTTTGGTGGCGAGCGTGGCCCCCAGCAGCAGACCCGTCAGGTCCACGTCAACCAGGACGCTGCGGTTGCCGTTCCACCAGTCCAGCGCCAGCAGGCCGCTTTCGCCGGGTTTCAGGGCCGAGGACTTCTCTTCCAATAACTCGTGGACGCTGATGCCGCGCTCCGCCGCGGTGCGCTCGTAAGCGCCCGGCACGCAGTTCTCCGTGAACCACGCGAAGTGATCGCCCACGCACGACTGGCCCGCTTCGTAGCCGAAGAAGCCGGGAATGATGCCATCTTCGACGTAGCCGCACATGCCCGGCACGATGCGCTCCTCCGTGCCCAGCACCATGTGACAGTTCGACGTACCCATGATGATGACCATGCGTCCCGGTTCGGTGACGGTGGCCGCGGGCACGGCGGCGTGCGCGTCAACGTTGGCGACGGCGACGGCGATCCCCGGCTTGAGGCCCGTCCAACGCGCGGCCTCCTCGGTCAGCCCGCCGGCTTTTTGACCCAGCTCGGCGATGTCGCGCGACAATTTCTCGTCAACGAAATGCTCCAACCGCGGGTCGAGCGCCTTGAAGAACGCATCGGGCGGGAAGCCCTCACGTTTCGACCAGATGCCCTTATAACCCGCCGTGGTCAGGTTCCGCGTCTCCTGGCCGGTCAACTGCCAGATGACCCAGTCTGCGGCTTCGATCATGCGGTCGGCGGCCGCGTAGACCTCCGGCGCTTCGTCGAGGATCTGCCAGGCCTTGGGAACCAACCACTCGGAACTGATCTTCCCGCCGTAACGATCCAGGAAGTCGAACCCTTCCCGTTCGGCGATCTCGTTCAGCTTGTTGGCTTCGGGTTGCGCAGCATGGTGCTTCCAGAGCTTGATCCACGCGTGCGGATGATTCCGCCATTCGGGGAGGAAGCAGAGCGGCGTGCCGTCAGCTTTGGTGGGCAACATGGTACAGGCCGTGAAGTCAATCCCGATGCCGATGACGTCGGCGGGATCCACGCCACTTTCTTTCACCACCGCGGGGATGCCGTGTTTGATCGCTTCCAGGTAATCGTTGGGGTCTTGCAAGGCCCAATCCGGTTCGAGCCGCACGTTCGAATCGGGGAGCTTTTCGTCAATCACGCCGTTAGCGTATGGGTGAACGTAAGTCGCGACTTCGCGGCCGTTCACGACGTCAACCAGCAGCGTGCGTCCGGATTCGGTGCCGAAGTCTACTCCGATGGCGTATTTCGTCATGGATGCCTCCTGAAAATGAACGAGCCTATCTTCGTAGTCGCGGCTTTAGCCGTCCGATTCACTCCCCTGGCGGCTAAAGCCGCGACTACAAAGGGGATTTAGCTGTGATAGTAAACGTCCCAACCCATGTACTTGCTCATGGCTTCTTCGACGGCGCCGGCGCACTGCGACAGGTTGATCGCCGTGTGATGTTCGAAGCCGTTCTCGCAGATATAGGCCAATAGCGTTTGCAGGTTGGGGATGTGCGCGACGCCGACGCCGCCGAAGGTGTTCAGCGGGTCGTTCGTCATGTTGCCCTGGCCGACGTATGCCGTGATCAGCCCGTTGAGATCATCGGTTGAGATGCGGCAGTAGGTGAAGGGATCATCCTTGACGCGCCCGACAACCGTGCCGTAAGCGTTTTCTTTGCCCACCGTACCGGCGAGGATCGCCTGGTAGTCCATCACCATGATGTCGTTCGGGCGGATAGACTCCTGGAAGAAGACGTCTTTGGGCAGGTTGGAACAGTGGAAGACCACGCACTTATCGGGGTCGCCCCCGTAGTTGTTGTTCCAGTCTACCAGCGCGCTGGGCTTGCCCGACGCCAGCGCCATGGCGTACATGCCGACCACGCCCGCGATGTCCGTCTCACAGGCCGAGGGCAGCAGATCGTTGCTCATCAGGCTCATCAGCGTGCAGGGGACGACGCCGTAGTATTCTTCCATGGCAGTCCAGCACTGGACGGCGCTCGCCACCAGGCGATTTTCGGCCATCCAGTCGTCCACCACGACGCCGAACTTCGCCATTTTCACCAGGGAGTCGCCGGGTGTGCTGCGCACGGCCACGTAGTCGTTGATTTGTGCGAGTTTGGCCTTGACCGCGGCATCCTCATCCGCCATCTTACCGATGCGTCCGAAGACTTCGGACAGGTCCAGCGTCTCGACCGAGATGCCGGCGCGTTCCAGCAGCTTCTCGCTGAAGCGCACGGTGTTGAACGCGGCCGGCCTGGCCCCGATCACCCCGACGCGCGCCGAACGCAGCCCCTTCACCACCCGGCAGGTGCTGACGAATTCCTGCAGGTCGGCGCGGAATTCGGCGGAGGTTGGGTCAACCGTATGCGTCGTGGTCAGCGAATAGTCAATGCCGTACTGGCGCAGGTTGTTGCACGCCGACATCTTGCCGCAGAATGAGTCCCGGCGGTCGGCGATGCTCATCTTGAGCGGGTCGTCGGGCGTCGCCTGGATCAACACGGGCACATCCAGCCCCGACCAGCGGATAGCATTCGCGATGGCCTTCTCTTCGCCAAAGTTGGGCAGGGTGACCAGGATGCCGATGATCTCGTCGCGATGCTGCTTGAAGAGATCCGCGCACTTCTCGCTATCGCTGTGCGAGACGATGCTGCCATACTGCGTGTCTTCGGGCGTCAGGCAGATCGCGTTGATCCCTTCCTGTTCCAGCACGTCGAGGATGGTTTTGCGGCCGGAATCGGCCAGATGCGCGGGGAAAAAGCCGCGATTGCCGACGATCACGCCGAGCGTGGGTGTTCCAATTTTCATTGAGGTTTCTCCTTGTGAATGTTTCAATCAACAGCGACAGGTACCGGCTCGACCACCACGGTGTGCATCACGAGGCTATCAGGCGTTTGCAACGACCGCCACACAAATGTGCTGGAGCCGATGAGACACATGACGCCGCCGGCGATCAGCACCGGCGCGATGCCAACCCGGTCGGCCAGCCAAACGCCGAACAACGGCATGATAAACGCCCCGATATTCATGATGGTCGTATACACGCCCAGATAAAGCGGTCGTTGGTCCGCGGGACAAATTTTCAACATCATCGGATAGTGGCCGAGCGTGACCCCGGGGGCAATTAACCCGTTCAGCGCCGTCCAGATCAGGATGACGCTCAGCGTGGGCGAAAGCCCGACCAACACCGGATAAAGCCCGATCAGCACGATGGTAGACTTGAGAACCCGCCTTTCGCCCCAACGTCTCACGCCGCGTTGCCACAGATAGTAGCCGAGAATTGGCGTCAGGTTAGCCATCATCCCGTTGACGCCCAGCCAACCTTCCGTCGCGCCGAGCTGCCGGACGAAATAAAGCACATAAAGCGGCCCGATCATCCACAGGCCCACGCCATGTAACAGCGTGTTGACGACCAGCCGGCCAAAATCGGGCTGATCGACGAATATCTGCCGGGCCTGGTCCACGCGTTCTCTCAGCGATAGCGCGCTGCGCTCTGCCGGTGCAGGCGGCACGTAGGCATCCGGCGCGCGCAACTTCGTAATGTAATAGAGGCTCACCATCGAAGTGGCGAAGCCGAAGATATAGAGTATCTGATAATTTGCCGCGAACCGGACGCGCTCCAGCCAGATGCCCGCGCCGAACGTGCCGGCCGTGACCACCGCAGCAAGCAACATGTTGCGTACGGCAACAACCCTCGCGCGGTTCGCTTCCGGTACTACGTCGGCCATCATCGCGTTCCAGCCGACGCCGAAGAAGTGGGCTGGGCTGCTGAAGACGATCAGCAGCGCGATCAACACCGCGCCCTTGTTTTCCAACGGCAGGAACGGCACAAGCGCCACCAGAAGGAAGCCCAACCGGTGTACGAAGAGGCTGCGGATCACCAGCGGCATCCGCCTGGCCCGGCGATTGTAATAACGTCCCGCGGGTATGGTAATCAGGATGGCCAGTAATGCCGGAATGGAGCTGAGCAGCGCGATCTGGGCGTTGGTGGCTCCCAGGCGCAGCGCGAAGGGTGCATTGAACGCAACCACGGCCGACATAAAAGCGGCCCAGAAAACCTCGATCACCAGATAGGACGCGTTGGCTTCGATCTGGTTGCGCGGCGATGGCAGGCGGATTTTGGCAAGCATAGTATCGCGCATCAGTATATCGCTGCGTTTGTGGCCTGTCCAGTCGCCCCGTCCGACCCGTAAATTCTCAAGAAACCCGGATTCGAGGCTTGAGCCGGTCACAGCACAAGACTATGATTGCCCAAAAACCGGCTGAAGCCTCGAATCCGTTTCACGAAAACGGCGCTAAATCTTCTCCAGCGGATTCTTGTGCTGACCGAAAACTACCTGCGGCCCACCGGCGGGCGCGGCCCACATCACCGCGTTCTTCAGTACCAGTTTGACCTCGGGTTGGTAGTAGATCGGGAAGGTTTCGTGGCCGGGGCGGAAGTAGAAGATCTTCCCGGAGCCGCGGTGGAAGCAGCAGCCGCTGCGGAAGACTTCCCCACCGGCGAACCAACTCACGAAGACCAGCGTATCCGGCGCGGGGATGTCGAAGCGCTCGCCGTACATCTCGACGTGCGGAATTTCGATGTATTCGCCGAGACCCTGCGCGATGGGGTGGCCCGGCTCGACCACCCAGAGCCGTTCCTTCTCACCCGCCTCGCGCCATTTCAGGTCGCAAGAGCTGCCCATCAGGCGCTTGAAAATCTTGGAGAAATGGCCGGAGTGGAGGACGATCAGCCCCATGCCGTTCAACACGCGCTGATAGACGCGCTCGACAATCTCATCCTTCACGTCACCGTGCGCCATGTGGCCCCACCAGACCAGCACGTCGGTGTTGTCCAGCACCTCTTGCGTCAGGCCGTTCTCCGGTTGATCTAGCCAGGCCGTGCCGACGGTCAACCCATTTTCGCGCAATCCTGCCGCGATAGCCTCGTGAATGCCGTCGGGGTAAACGGCTTTGACGTCGGCGTCGGTCTTCTCATGGCGGAACTCATTCCAAACAGTTACACGTGGTAGAGACATCTTTATCTTTTCCTTACTTGCCCGGTAGGGCGAATGATAGTCCGGGTAGTTTAGCCCCTCGTGGGCGCTGCTTACGCCCACGAGGGGCTAAACTACCCGGCAGCGGATAGACCTATTGCGTTTTGACCGGCGCGCCGTCCAGCGCGGCCGATTCTTTGATGGCATCCCAGAGGAGCGCCATGCGCAGGCCCACTTCGGGCGGGCACGGGTTAGGCATGACGCCGTTACGCACGGCGAGGAATTGCTCCCAGACGCCCAGCGAGGCCGACACAGCGACCTTGCGCGCGCTCTTCGCGCCGTAACGTTGCAAGGTCAGTTTTTCGCCCCAGATGCCGACGTTGAGGATGCCTTTCGATCCGAAGACGATCACATCCGAGGAACACGACGGGATGGCTTCGCCACATGCGTGTAACGTCACCATTGCGCCCGACTCGGTGCGCGCCATGACCGCCGCGCGCGTGTCTACGGGCCGGTCGTTGTTGTCGAGCCACGCGGCGACTTCCACAAAATTCTCGCCCGCCAGGTCTGAGACGGTGTTGAGCATGTGTGCGCCGGTGTCGAACATGAAGCCGCCGCCGGCGATCTCCGGTTGTTGTCGCCAGGTGTTGGCGGTGTTCGGCCCCCAGTTCTGCCAGACGGTCCCGCTGATACCCAGGAGGGTTCCCAGCTCGCCCGTGCGCAGCATCTTGACGGCGGCCTGGATTTGCGGCGACAGGCTGCCGGGGAACGCCACGACCAGCAACCGGCCCGTGCGGCCGCGCGCCTCGATCAGGCTGCGCGCTTCCTCGGCGTTCATCACCATCGGCTTTTCCAGCAACACGTCCAGCCCCGCTTCCATGCAGGCCAGCGTTTGATCGTGATGGTAGGCGTGCGGCGTGATGATGAACGCAGCGTCCAACTCGTCGCCGTATTTGCGCAGCAACTCACCCAGATCAGGTTCATTGACAGGCGCGGGGACTCCGGCCTCGTCGAAGAGTGCCTTCGTCGCTGCGTATTGCGCCTCCGATGGCTCGCAGACCACGGGAATCGTCGTCGTATCGGCCATGCGCAGCATGTTGCGGATGTGATGGCGCGCCATGCCGCCCGCCCCGATCATCACGACGCGAACTCGCCCATCGGGGCCGTTCTTCATCTGTTTGCTCATCTCGTGCTCATCCCTCTTCTCAAGGATCCAGTTGTCTCGCCGGCAAACCGACAGGCAACGGCGCGGGGCGTGGGACCCCACTGTTTAGTGTCACATGGCAACCGGAGTCAGAAGCCTCGACGAACGAGTGCATCAGATCCAGGACGTGAAACGCCAGGCTGCCGCTCGCGCGGTGTGGTCGGCCGGATTGCAACGCATAAGCCATATCGGCCACGCCGATCCCGCGACCAACGTCTGCTGAATGGGTCAGCGGCGCTTCAGTCAAGGCATCTTCTCCGGCTTTACGTACCTTGACCGGGCCGCCGAAGGTGTTGGGGTCCGGCACGCTCAACGAGCCTTCCGAACCGTAGATCTCGATGCGCGGTAAGGTGTGACTCCACACGTCGAAGCTGGTGATCAGTGTGCCCACCGGCCCGCTCGCGAAGTCCATCACGCACGCGAGATGCGTCGGTACCTCGACTGCGATCCGTTGGCCGTAGCGCGCTTCGCTGGTCGCGATGCGCTCAGGGAACGAGATGCGCGTCGAGGCCGTCGTGCGACGCACGCCGCCCAACAAGCTCACCAACGCGGTCAGATAGTATGGCCCCATGTCGAACATCGGCCCCGCGCCGACCTTGTAGAAGAACTCCGGGTTCGGGTGCCATGATTCCGGCCCGCGGCCCAGCATGAACGCCGTTGCGGCGACCGGCTCGCCGATCACGCCGTCATCTATCAGCTTGCGACAGGTCTGCAGCCCGCCGCCCAGGAACGTGTCGGGCGCGCAGCCCACAAGCACGCCCTGCCGCTCCGCTGCCGCGAGGATCGCTGCGCCGTCCGCGCGGAATACAGCCAGCGGCTTCTCCGAGTGAACGTTTTTCCCGGCTTCGATCACCGCAAGGCTGACGGCCGCGTGCGCCGCGGGAATCGTCAGATTCACGACGATGCCGATTGTCGGATCAGCCAGCAGATCGGCGATGCTCATCGCCGGGACGTTGAACTCCTGCTCACGGGCGGCTGCGCGGTCCGGCTCGATATCGGCGCACGCGGCCAGATCCAGAATATCGAACGCGCGGCAACCCTTGACATACGCCGGGAAGATGTTACCGCAACCGATGATGCCTACCTTAACTTTGTCCATGCATCCTGCTTTCTACCGTCTGACGGTCATACGTTAGCCCAGGTCGAGGCCCGCCAGATAGTCATAGCTCTGCTTCACGGCTTCCGCCATGTCGGTGGCGCAGCGATCCAGCTCGACGATCAGCCACTCCACGTTGTCCCCGCCCGCTTCCACGATGGCCGGCACGTCAATGCTGCCCGTGCCCAGCGCCTGCATGTTTGCCTCTCTGGTCGCGGGGCCGTCTTTGATGTGGAACAGCGGCGCGCGCGCGCCGTATTCCTTGATCACTGCCACCGGGTCGCAACCGGCGGTCTGAATCCAGTAAGTGTCCAACTCGAACAGGACGCTGGGGTCCAACTCTTCAAGCATGATGTGGTAGACATAACGCCCGTCAACCTTCAGGTATTCCCACCAGTGATTGTGTACGGCAAAGGACAGACCGCGCGCCCGCGCGCCGGCATTGGTCTCGTTTAAGACGGCGCAGCTATGCTTGATGTCTTCCAGGGTCTTGAAGTTGTCGGGGCCGAATCCGGCGACGAGGCGCCGGCAATCGAGCGCAGCCAGTGTGGCGGCGGCTTCGTCAAGTTTGTCGCCGGTGGGTGGGGGGAAGATGTGCGCGCTGGGCACGACCAACCCCAGCTCGCGGAAAAGCTTGCCCGCGGCCTGGGGCGTGGTGCCGGGGAAACCGGCGGTTTCGACGCCGGCATATCCCATATCCGCGACCTGGCGGACGACGCCCTCGAAATCTTGCGCGGCGGCTTCTCTGAGGCTGTACAGTTGCAGTGCGATTTGGGCTGACATGTGGTTCGTTCTCCTTACGATGAGATCAGGCTATGATAAGCCTGTATGGAATGTGACCCCCACGATGGGGCCGGAAGCATGCGTCAGGTCTTCTTCGGGCAGTGGCTGTCGTCCGCCCGCAGTGATAAGGTAATCGCCCGGCTCATGGATGCGCCGGCCATCGTCGGTGACAATGTCGAGCAGGCTGTATGGAATATCGAAGGAAGGGCGGGCGTCCTCGCCAGGTTTCAGATGGACGCGCGCGAAGCCCGCCAACTGGCGAATCGGCGTCGGCGCGGTGGCTTCGAGATCGGTCACGTAGAGTTGGATGACCTCATCGCCCGCGTGTTCGCCGGTATTTTCCACGGTAACGTGGATCCTCACCGTATCAGGCGCGTGGCGGTCGCCGCCTTCGACGGTCAGATCGGTGTAGGTGAACGTAGTATAACTGAGACCGTGCCCGAACGGGTAGAGTGGTGTGCCCTGGAAATAGCGATAGGTATGCCCCTCCATGGCGTAGTCATCGAAAGACGGCAAATCCTCGACAGCGCGATAGAACGTGACGGGCAGGCGGCCCGCCGGGTTGTAGTCGCCGAAGATCACTTCGGCGATGGCCGTCCCGGCTTCTTCGCCCCCATACCACGCCTCGATGATGGCCGGAAGCTTCTCGTCGGCCCAGTTGACCGCGAGCGCGCTGCCGTTGAGCAGCACGAGCACCACCGGCTTGCCGGTCGCGTGGAGCGCCTTGAGCAGGTCTTCCTGCACGGTGGGCAGGTTTAGCTCGGCGCGGTCGCCTTTGCTGCGCATCCCGCCACCGACGCCCTCTTCCTGGCCCTCTTCGCCTTCGATGCGTTGTGAGATGCCGCCGAAAAAGAGGACGACGTCCGCCTCTTCGGCGGCAGCCAGCGCCGCCGCGTAGCCGTCCGCGCCCTCGTCAATGATATCGCAACCGGGCGCATAGAGCACCTCGGTATCATCCGAGACGGCAGCGCGTATCCCGTCCAGCGGCGTCACCGAGCGCGACGGCGTGCCGTTGTAGTTGCCCAACAACACCAACGGATCGTCGGCGTTCGGTCCGATGACTGCGATTGCGCCGATATTCTTGTCCAGAGGCAGAAAGTTGGCGCTGTTTTTGAGCAACACGATGGATTCCCTGGCCGCCCGGAGCGCGAGCACGCGATGCGCGTCGGAGTCGTTCACGGTGATGGGGATTTGCGCGTAGGGCACGCGTTCCGGCGGATCGAACATCCCCAGCCGAAAGCGGGCAGTGAAGAGTCGCTCGACGGCCCGGTCAATCTCGGCCTCGTCAATCAACCCTTTGCGCTCGGCAATCAGCAACGCCGCGTAGGCCTCACCGCAGTTCAGGTCGCAGCCCGCCCTGACGGCTAACGCGGCGGCTTCTTCGACGGTCTCCACGACCTGGTGATGTTTGTAGATGTCGCCGATGGCCCAGCAGTCGGAGACCACGTAACCCTCGAAGCCCCAGCGCTCGCGCAGGATTTGCCCCAGCAGGGTGGGGCTGGCGCAACATGGCTCGCCGTTGGTGCGGTTATACGCGCCCATGACCGACAGCGCGCCGCCCTCGCGCACGGTGGCCTCGAACGCGGGCAGGTAGGTCAGGGCCATGTCGCGCTCGTCGGCAATGGCGTTGAAGTGGTGCCGGTCGGCTTCCGGGCCGGAATGCACCGCGAAATGCTTGGGAGTGGCGACGAGTTTCAGATAGCGCGGGTCATCACCCTGTAGTCCCTTGACGAAGGTCACGCCCATGCGTGTCGTCAAGTAGGGGTCTTCGCCGTAGGTCTCCTGGCCGCGGCCCCAGCGCGGATCGCGGAAGATGTTGATATTTGGCGTCCAGAAGGTCAGGCCCTGATAGATCTCCCGCTCGCCCTGGCGTAACGCCTCGTGATGCTTGGCGCGCGCCTCGTCCGAAATGGCGTCGGCGACCCCGGCCATCAGATTCAGGTCCCAGGTTGCGGCGAGACCGATCGCCTGCGGGAAAACGGTGGCGATGCCGGTCCGGCCCACGCCATGCAGACACTCGTTCCACCAGTTGTATTCGGGCACGCCCAGCCGTTCGATGGCCGGCGCGCCGTGTACCATCTGCGAGATTTTTTCGGGCAAGGTCATCCGCGAAACCAGGTCGTCCACCCGCTGCCAGGTGGGAAGATCGGGATTGAGGTAATCGGGCGTCCTTGTGTCCTCTTGTGCGGTATCTGCCATGAACTCCTTACCCCCACAGTCCCTTGATGAAGCGAAGCTTCTCGATGGCCTGATAGCTGCCGCCGCCCTCATGCTGATTATACTGCCACACGCGGATATCCTTATTCTCACCGCCGTAATAGTTGTACGCCGCAAACACGGTCGAAGGCGGGCAGACGTCGTCCATGAGCGCCGTCGAGAAGAGCGCGGGCGCCTGGGCGCGGGGCGCAAAGTTCACGCCGTCGAAGTAGGCCAGCGTATTGAACACGGTTTCCACTTTGTCGCGGTGGATCTTGCAGAACTTTGTGATCTCGCTGTAGGGCGCGGTGTCTACGATGCTTGTTGCGCGTTGATAGGCGCAGAGGAAGGGGACATCCGGCATCGCCGCGTTGATGGTCGGTTCGAGGCCGCTCACGGCCAGCGCGATGCCGCCGCCCTGGCTGCCGCCTGTCACGGCAACGTGGTCCGCGTCAACCTCGGGGTGCGCCCGCGCCGCTTCGACCGCGCGCACGGCGTCGGTGAAGACCCGCCGGTAGTAATAGGTCTGCGGGTCGAGGACGCCCAGCGTCATGAAGCCGGGGAAGTGGACGCTGGAGCCTTCCGTGGGCAGGTCGGGGGTTGCGCCGGGACTCCACGCGCTGCCCTGCCCGCGCGTGTCCATAATCAGGTGCGCGTAACCGGCGCTCGACCAGAGCAGCCAGTCTATCGGGAAGCCGCGTCCTCCACCGTAGCCGATGTATTCTACAATGCACGGCAGACGCCCGGAGCGGTGGCGAGGCAGCACTAACCATCCCTTGATGGGCTGGCCGCCATAACCGTTGAAGGTGACATCGAAGGTCTCAACCGCGGCCAGGCCATAGTCTACGGCTTCGAAACGATGGGCCAGGGGTTGGGCGCGCGCGGCGGACAGGGTCTCAGCCCAAAACGCGTCGAAGTCCGCAGGTTCGTTGCGTGGGGGACGGAACTCTCTCAGTTGGTCAATCGGCAGATCGAAGAACATGGCACATCTGTTTCCTTTCGATTCGAATCAGAACCGATGTCGGGCGCGTCCATACGCGGAACTCGCACTTCCGCCAATAATACCCCGATAGCAAGCTCGCTTCAATGACGCCTATCATAGCGCACAAACTCCGTGACGAAAGAATTCTGTCATGGCGGGCCCGACATCTGGATGGTGTATAATGGCGCAATGTCGCCTGAGGCTTTGCTTGTTCATTCTGTCGTGCGGCTCAAATCCATTATTTGAGGTTAGAGGAGGTTATGATGTCGGTTAAGTCAGCGCGTCCCTATGTTCCGTTTGGCCGGATCGTTCTGGGGGGGATCGTCACGATCGTCGTTGCTGTCGTGGCGAATCTCATTGTCCGATGGTTGCTAATGGCGGTTTTGCCGATCTCGCCGGAGTTCCCGCCGTTCGGCGTCTCGGCGATTGCCATGTTCACCACCATCGGCGTGATCCTGGCGACTCTCGTCTATTGGGTCATCACCAAAATGTCATATACACCCGTGCGGACATTCCGCATCGTGGCCGTGATCGCTCTTGTGATCTCGATCCTCCCAAACATTCTGGCGGCCATCAACCCGGCGGCGATGCCGATGCAGTTCCCCGGCGCGACCGGGCCGGCATTTGGCGCACTCATCGTCTTGCATATTGTCGCCGCGGTGATCTGCATGACCGTGCTACCCGCGGTCGCGAAACCGGAAGTTCCCGCCGCCGGGTTCAGGATTCCGACGCGCTAACTTATCAAGGTGTCTACCCTCACAGGCGCACACGCCGCTCTCCTTTGTAGTAGTGGCTTTAGCCACCAGGGTGGTACTACCACGGCTGAAGCCGTCACTACAAAGGGATGGGACGCGCAGTTTTCGGATAATTCTTATTTTATTGCCGCGATGATCGTCCGCACGTTGTGCTTCATCATTTCAATGTAAGAGGGGGCGTCGCCGTCCGGGCCGGTCAGTGAGTGCGTGTAGAGGTCGGTCACAACCTTCACACCGGTGTCCTGGGCAATCTGTCGGGCGAGTTGCGCGCTGGCCCCCGTTTCCAGGAAGATGGCTTTCGCGCCCGTCGCCTCGATCTCCTGCGCGAGTTGGGCCATCTGTTGGGCCGAAGGCGAGGCCCCCGTGCTGACGCTGGGGATCACCGTGCCGACGACCTTGAAGCCGTAACGGTCGGCGAAATAGCCCATGCTTTCGTGGTTGGTGACCAGCAACCGTCGGTCGGGCGGAATCGCGGCCACCTGTTCGCGAATCCACGCATCCAGCGCTTTGAGTTCCGTGATGTACGCATCGGCGTTGCGGCGATAGGTCGCTTCGCCCGCCGGGTCGGCCTGGATCAAACTGTCGCGGATGTTTTCGGTATACCGGATCACGTTGTTCGGATCCAACCAGAAATGGGGATCCTGGTCGCCATGATCGTCATCATGTCCCGCGTCAGGTTTGCGGCTCGTTAAGCCTGCCGATGCCACGATGACCGTTCTTTCCCCTCCGGCGTTTGCCAGCAGCCGTTCGAGCCAGGTTTCGAGACCGGCCCCGTTCTCGATCAATACTTGGCTGTCAGCGATGCGTTTAACATCTTGCGGGGCGGGGTCGAACGCGTGCGGGTCCATGCCCTGCGGGATGAGGCTTTCGACCTGTAACCGGTCGCCCGCTACGTTCTGCGCGATATCTGCCAGGAATATCTCCGTAGCCAGCACGCGCGGTGTGCCTTCTGTTGATGGTGTAGAAGGCGCAACCTGCTCGTTTGGTGCAGATGCGCAGCCGGTCAGGATGGCAAGAACGGCGCCCGCGATGAGCAAGAGGGCATTTCTGTTCTTGAGCGTCTTGTAAATTGATACCATATTTCAAAATCTCTGCATACAAAGATGCCCGCGTGGCGTCGCATCGCGCACCGTGGGTTAGAGTTAGCCGTCGAGCGCGCCCCGCTGACAATCAGGGCACAGCCCGAACAGCTCGAGCCAGTGGTTTTGCACGCGAAAGCCGGTCTGGGTTTCTACCGTTGCAACGACGGCGCTGATGTCGCACCCCGCAAACTCGACGGCCCTTCGGCAGCGCTGGCAAATGATGTGATGCCCGTGTTCGTGTTGCGTCGGCGCGTAGGCATGACAACCGTCTTCGGAGTGGAGTTGCCTGACCAGCTCCAACTTCTGTAAGAGTTCGAGGGTCCGATAGACGGTGACGCGTCCCAATCCGGCATGATGCGCCTGACCTAGCGCGAGCAGCGTTGCGGGCGATGCCTGGCCCCGCGCCTCGAACATGGCCTCGATGACGGCCCTGCGCGCCCGCGTGTTCGAGTAGCCGCTGTTGACCAGCGCTTCGAGCATTGCCTCAGGTCCGGCGTCAAACCGGTCTGCGCCAATATGATACTCAGTTTCAATTTTCACGGAGATAGCTTAACCCGTTGGCTGCCGCGTGTCAAATTAGGTCAGCTAAGAATCTACTCTGGCATTCCGTAGTTTAGGGCCTTGTGCCCGTGTACCGACGCCCACGAGGGGCTAAACTACAGGTTTTCGGGTGGTTCTAATTCGGAAAGCAAGAATCTGATAGCGGCAAATGGCGTCTGTCGGCTATACTGTGGCTGTGCGTTGGGCGAACCTGATGGAAGCTCCAACGCTGGCTGCCAGGATACCGAGTGGAGGATGTTGGATGGAACATGATGAACTGTGGACGGCGGTGCTTGCACGCGATGCTGCGCGTGATGGCGCGTTCGTTTATGCCGTGCAGTCTACCGGCATTTACTGTCGCCCATCTTGCCCGTCGCGCAAGCCGAAGCGCGAACAGGTGAACTTTTATCGGCAGCCCGCCGAGGCGGAAGCCGCGGGGTTTCGCCCCTGTTTGCGCTGTCATCCCACGGGCGAAGCTCCAGATGATCCGAACGTGGCGCTGATGAGCGACGTCTGCCGGTATCTGGAGCAATACGATGACCGGATTCCGACGCTCGACGAGTTATCGGCGCGCTTTGGGCTGAGTTCTTACCATTTGCAGCGCACCTTCAAGCGGATCGTCGGCGTTTCGCCGCGCCAGTATGCGGGCGCATACCGGCAAGCGCGTTTCCGCGCGGCCCTGCAGGATGGCGCGGACGTGACCGCAGCCGTTTATCATGCGGGGTACGGCTCCGGCAGCTCGGCCTACGAAGAATCGCGCAATGCGTTGGGCATGACCCCGGCGCGTTATCGGCAGGGCGGTAATGAGATGGAAATTGCCTATGTAGTGGCTCCCTGCGCTCTGGGTTGGCTCCTGGTCGCCGCAACCGAACGTGGCCTGTGCGCCGTTCGGCTGGGCGATGCCTCACAGACGCTGATTGCCGATCTACGGCAGGAGTTTTCGGCAGCGACTTTTCAGCCAGAGCACGCGGGTTTACAAGCTGCGCTGGTGCAGTTGACGGGCTATCTCGAAGGGCGGGAGCCGCACCTCGACCTGCCGGTAGACGTGCAGGCGACGGCCTTTCAACAACAGGTGTGGACGGCGCTGCAGCAAATCCCCTACGGCGCGACGCGCTCTTATCAGGATGTGGCCCTCGCCATCGGTCGGCCCGATGCGGTGCGCGCCGTCGCCGGCGCGTGCGCTCACAACCCGGTTGCGCTGGTGGTTCCGTGTCATCGCGTGGTGCGTTCCGATGGAGAGTTGGGCGGCTATCGGTGGGGTGTGGAACGGAAGCGGGCGATCCTCGAACAGGAAGCGCTGTATGCAGACCAGGCCGCAAGCTCGAAAGGTGAACCGCGATGAGACCCGCAGACCTGCTGCGACTGCTTACGCTGGCTATGATCTGGGGCGCATCGTTCCTATTGATCCGCATCGCCGCGCCCGTGATGGGGCCGGTGCTGCTGATCGCGGTGCGTGTGGCGCTGGCCGGTCTCACGCTGCTCCTGTTCGCGCGGCTCACGGGGAAAGACCTGCAATTTCGGCGTTACTGGAAGCAATACGCCATCATCGGCGTGATCAATTCGGCCATTCCCTTCGTCCTGATTGCGACCGCTGAGCTTCAGTTACCGGCTTCGCTGGCGGCGATCCTGAACGCGACCTCGCCGCTTTTCGGCGCGATCTTTGCGTATCTGTGGTTGAAAGATCCCCTCACGCCGCGCAAGATTCTCGGTCTTGTGATGGGCTTCCTGGGGGTGGCGGTGCTTGCCGGCTGGTCGCCGCTGGTCCTCACGACCGGCGTGTTAATCGCTGCGGTCTGCTCACTGTTGGGCGCGGCCAGTTATGGGCTGGGCAGCGTCTATACCAAGGCGCGCGCGGGCGGCGCGCCGGCGCTGGGGATGGCGACCGGCAGTCAGTTGGCGGCGGCGGTGGCGCTCATGCCGTTGGTCCCCTTTACGCTGCCCTCGGCGCCGCCCGGCCGCGCGACGATCATCGCCGTGCTTGTCCTCGCGTTTGTCTGCACGGCGCTGGCGTATATTATTTATTTTCGCCTCGTGGTGGACGTGGGGCCGCTCAGCGCGCTTACCGTGACCTTCCTGGTGCCGATCTTCGCGACGCTCTGGGGCGCGCTCTTCCTGCATGAGCAGGTGACGCTGAGCATGATCGTGGGGTGCGCGATGATCTTCGTCGGAACGGGGCTGATCCTGGGGTTGCGACTTCTGCCGTCAAGCGGCGCGCCGGTCGCCGTCGCCCCGGTGGACGTCAAAGTCGAATAGATCATCATGTCTTTCCCTTTGTAGTGACGGCTTCAGCCGGTGTAATGCTACCGAAAGGCGGGAGCCGGGACGACAAAGGGGGCGGGGGGGGTACGCGGCGG
>JBBQRS010000038.1:0-40212 GCA_038214535.1 Anaerolineae bacterium | reverse complement strand
CCGGCGGGAATCCCCCCGAAAAGCTCCTCGATGCGCGCCAACATTTCCGCCGGCTGAAAATCGCCGGCGACGGCGACGATCGCATGATTCGGCTTGTAGTAAGTCTGGTAATGCGCGAACAGTTGGTCGCGCGTCATCGTTTCGAGATCGGCCTGCCAGCCAATGACCGAATTACGGTAGGGGTGAGCCTGGAACGCCGCCGCCTGCAAGGACTCGCTGAGCAGGAACTCCGGTTCATTCTCGTTGCCCTGCCGCTCCGAGATGATGACCGTGCGCTCCAGCTCGGTTTCCTGCGGATCAAACATCGCGTTGCGCATCCGATCGGATTCGACGCGCAACGCCAGATCAATCCGATCGGCGGGCAGCGTCTCGAAGAAGGTCGTGAAATCAATCCAGGTGAGGCCGTTGAACTGGCCGCCCTCGCGGGCCACAGCCTTATCAAACTTGCCTTTCGGATAGTCAGGCGTGCCTTTGAAGAGCATATGCTCGACCCAGTGTGAGATGCCGGTGACGCCCATGCCCTCGTTTCGCCCGCCCACGCGATACCACACCCAGAAGCTGGTGACCGGCGCGTGGTGCATTTCACGCATCACCACGGTCAGCCCGTTATCCAAACACGTCTTTGTAATGCTGCGCGCGCCGTCGTTCACATGGACCTCCCGGCCGAATCGGGCTGCGGTGTGGCGGGTAGTTCAGAGGGAGTCTCGGTGGGCGCGGTGTAGCCGCGGCCGATGCCGTAATACACAAAACCGGCATCGCGCATGATCTGCGGCTCGTAGATGTTCCGCCCATCCACGATGAGGGGGATGCGCATCGCATCATGGATCCGCGCGAGATCAAGGTTCTTGAACTCATTCCATTCGGTGAGCAGGATCAGCGCGTCGGCGTCCTCGGCCAATTCATATACGCTGGACGCAAGATGCATCTCCGGGATGATCCGCCCGGCGACGTGGGCAGATACGGGGTCATACCCCCACACCTGCGCCCCTTCGCGCAGCAGCATGTTCGCCACCTCGACGCTGGGGGCGTCGCGCATGTCGTCCGTGTTAGGCTTGAACGCGAGCCCCATCAGCCCGATCTTGCGACCGTCGAGGCTGCCGAGTGACTCGCGCAGTTTGTGGACGACCTGCCGGCGCTGGTCACGGTTGATTTCCATGACAGCGCGCAGCAATGCAGGGTGCGCCCCGTGGAGCAGCCCCATGTATTCCAGGGCCTTGACATCCTTGGGGAAGCAGCTCCCTCCGAACCCGACGCCCGCGTCAAGAAACGCCCGCCCAATGCGCTTATCATAGCCCATACCGGCGGCGACTTCTTTGACGTCGGCGCCCAGGCGTTCGCAAATCGCCGCGATCTCGTTGATGAACGAAATCCGCGTGGCGAGGAAGGCGTTGGAGGCGTACTTGATCATCTCTGCCGTGCGGAGATCGGTCAACACGATCGGTGCGCGCAACGGCAGGTGGAGCTGGGCCACCTTCTCAGCGGCATCACGATCGAGCGAACCGAGGACAACCCGGTCGGGGCTCATGAAGTCGGCCAACGCCGACCCTTCACGCAAGAACTCGGGACAGGACACCACGGCGAACGGAATCGGCTCACGCTGGTGCTTGCGGATGATGTCGGCTACCCAGTCGCCCGTGCCCACCGGCACCGTGCTCTTGTTGATGATGATCAGCGGCGAGGTCATCGTCTCGGCGATAGTCTCGGCGGCCATCCGCACGTATTGCAGATCGGCCTCGCCATCCACGCCGGAGGGCGTGCCGACGGCAATGAAGGCGAATTCAGCATCGCGCAACCCCTCGGCATACGAGGTCGTAAAATCAAGGCGACCCGCCGCCACATTACGGCGAATCACATCGTTCAGGCCCGGCTCGTAAATCGGCACGCCGCCGGAACAGAGCGTCTCGATCTTCTCCTCATCAATATCTATACAAACCACCCGATTGCCGAGATCGGAAAAACAGGTGCCGGTGACCAGACCAACGTAACCTGTCCCGATAACTGCGATATTCTTCATTCGAAGGATCCTCCACTGTGAATCGTCATTACCAACGCAATCCGCACGATCAGCTTTCCGACGCGGCCTCGCTGCTCGCCGTCCGCGTGCTCACGCCCAGGCGCCACGCATAGTACGCGCCTAAAATTGTGATAGGGAACCACAATGCGGCATGTAAAACTATAGTATATCCGAAGGCCAACCCATAATCAACTCCGAGTGCTTCCAACACGCGCGCGCCGATCTCAAAGGTCCCGATGTAGCCGGGCGCGGACGGCAGCGTGGTGGCGAGATTGACCACACCGTTCATCAGCATCAGGCCAATGAAGCTCACGGAGAAGGCGAAGGCGTGCATCACGAACCAGTATTTCACCGTCTCGGTCAGCCAGATCACGACTGACGTAGCGAAGACCATCAGCACATCGCGGCCATTGCGGAGAAACGACAGCCCTTCGAGAAACCGATAGAAAATGGCGTCAAGCTGGGGGCGCACACGCTTTGGGATCAGGCGGTCGGCGAAGAAGATATACACAGCCGTCGCGCGGCGCTGATCCACGGCCATCCAAAGGAAGACGAGCAAGGCCATAAGAAAGAAGATGCTGAAACCGATGATGGTCGTACGGTAGATGCTGGGGATTTGCTGCACATCCACGAAGGGCAGCGCGAAAAAGACGAAGAGCAACATCACCAGGCCATCAAACACCCGCTCTACGATGATCGTCGCCAGCGAGGTGCTGACCGGGACCCCCTCCGTGCCGCGCAAACCGAAGGCGCGAAGCACTTCGCCGATGCGCGCGGGGTAGACGTTGTTGCCAAAGTAGCCGATGCAGACCAGAGGGAAAAGATCGGATAGCGGGACGACCTTGACCGGCCGCAACAGATAATGCCAGCGCCAGGTCCGCGCCCAGACGGCCACAAAATAGACCAGGATTCCGGGGATCAGCCAGGCATAGTTCGCCTCGCTAAGATATTGACCGACTTTCGCCAGTTCGAGGCCGCGCATGGCGAGCGCGACGAATCCCACACTGACCAGGACGCCGATCAATATCTGCCAGCGCTTTTTCACACAGCCTCCAGCTACAAATTGCGGATAAAAAAATCGGACGGGAAACACCCCCGCCTATAAAGGCGTCGGCGCTCCCGCCCGACCTGTGTCCATCAGTTGCCGGAGAACGCCTTTAGCCTGAGATTTGGCGCAGACGCCCTCGACGGCTATCCGAAACGGTGATAACGATCAAACAGTAACAGGTTCGTGTTGCTCAAGCATCACACCGAGGACTTTTTCCAGGGTCATGGTGTGGCTGCAAATCCCTCGCTGAGCAAAGAAGTCGCATTCGCAATGCCACTCGCCATGGTCATAAACGACATGGTAATTCTGGTGCTTCCCGGTGAAGTCAACTTCAAACCTGGCGAAGCTGATTCTCTCTGGCTGTTGAGCGTATTCGTTAGACTTCGTGATGATTTTGGCGTATGTCGCCGAATCCATTTAGTGTGCCTCCCTGCTGGGATATGGACGGGAAACGCCCGTCCGAGCCGTTTGCAAAAAGCACCGCAGCGCTCAACGCGCTCCGGTGCCAGGGGCATTCTTGGTCAAGTAACAACTTTTGAATATCAGTTTGAGCATCAGGGTTTGCTGTGAATCCTCTTAATGAGTTGTTAAAGTAAGTATATGCTGCAATAGCTTGATTGTCAATGAACCAGCCATACGTTTTGCCGACGAATCGCCTACGAGTTAGCTTAAAGATTTATCCATCACCCTGGCTGCCTGCCTGCCCCTGCGAAGCCGGCACATCGGCGCTGCGCAGGATATAGAACGGCGCACCGGGCGCATCATTCAACTCGATACGCAGCCCGACGTTACCGAGACGCTGGCGAAGCTGATCGGAAGCCTCGACAAGTTGCCGACCAAGCTCCCCACCGGCATCACCGGGGAAGAGGCCCAGGCGCGACCAGAGCAAACCCTGCCGAAGCAGCTCGACGCGTGCCGCGTCGAGCGAAGCCGCGTCCAACGTATCCAACCGGCGACCATAAGCGTTGATGAGTTCAGTATACGCCGAAACCAATGTTTGTGCGATGGCATCGGCCTGCGCTTCCCAGGCCAGCACAAGCGAGACGCCATAGGCCCGGTTTGCGACCCGGTATTTGATCGTCTGCCAGGCAGCCTGATCGTAAAGCAACGCCAACCGGTCCGCGTCGGTCAAGTCGCCCAGGCGGGCGTATGCGTTCACCCGCGCCTCGTCTTCGGTCAGCAGAGCGTCGCCCAGCGCCGAGGCCAGCGCCGTGCGTTCCTCTGCCTCCGCAGAAAGCCAGCGCGCGGCGAGCGTGGCGGCGGCCCCCTGGCGCTGCGCAATCGCCGCCGCGACTTCTGGCGGCAGGACGATGCTGCCCCGCAGGCTTGCAAGAATCGGCTCTGGTGGGCTGATTTGCACCCCGGAACCTGCGCCGGCCGTCGCGAGCTGCGCGTTCAGGGCGTTTGCAGCGTCCGTATCGCCCGCTTTGCGCAGCGCCGCGATCACCCGCGCAAGGATCGTGCGGCGTTGCGCCGGCAACAGCGCGAGGCCGTTACGCGCGAGTTCTTCCGCCTGGGTCAGCGCAAGCTGCGCCGCCGGCTGAGCTTCCAGCGCAGCATAGCCATCGGCGGCCTGAAGCGAAATATCGGCGCGCGAGAGATCGCTCAACTCAGGCGCGAGGGCAGCCATGTCCATCGCGGCGCCATAAGCGATGAGGGCGCGACCGGGGTCTGGTTGCTTGACGAGGTCATTCGCGAGCAACAGCCAGAGGCCGCTGCGCGAGCTGTCGGGGAGTAAGGTGCTGTAAGCCAGCCCGGCGTAGGCCGTTTCAAGTTCACCGGCGTCGCGCGCGGCGCGAACAATCCGCTCGTCATCCTCGCCGGCCAGCGTCAACACCGCGAGATCGGGCGCAACGCCGGCCGCCTCAACGGCAGCAAGCGCCGATTGCGTCGGCATTTGTACGGTTGCACGCTGACGGCCCGAAAAATAGCCCGCAAGCAGCACAATACCGGCCACGGTCAGGATTAAGAATCCGACCAGGAGCGCGTAGGTGATCCATTGATTTCTGTTCTGGTGAGACATAGGCTTGTTGGGATCGGAGTATAGCACGGGAGTTCACGAACGTCCAGAGTGTTCTTTGCCAAATCACAATCCGTGTGCTATAGTGGCAACCAATGTCCGAAGAGGAATCGGACATTCTGCGGATAACATCCTGAAAATCCGGCCGTTCTGGAGTACCCAAACGAATGACCGAGGCCGAGGGTGGCGCCTCCGGCGCTGCTACCAAGCAATCCAGCCTCACATCGCGACGGGCTTGCACGCAACGTCTCCTTGCAGGCAATAATCAGTGCTTAACGCAAACAACAGCCTTCCCAAAGACGTCCCATCTTTCAGGAAGATCGGGGATGCGTGCGCGCGCGTTGGCCTATCGTGGGTCCGGAATGAACAACGTAGAACTAAATTGAGGAGTTGAGAGCAGCGATGGCAGTGACGGAAACCGGAAATACCTCGCGCCCACTCGGGTGGCTTGAACAGAAACGAAACTCCCGCATCATTGATTTTGTGGTGATCCCGGGCCTGTTGGTCCTGGCGCTACTCCTGCCGCCGGTCTCAGTCGGGCAGCGCGTCGCCGATCTCGGCGCGACGCGCATTGCCGAGGCGGGTGGCACGATCAGCGACCTGGACGGCACACAGGTCATTTTCGCGCCCGGCACGTTCAGCGCGCCCTTCCGGGCTGCGTTGGCGTCCGTACCGCGCATTGACTTCCTCTCCGGGAATGGCGGCGCAAAGCTGCGGGCCGCGGCGCAGGCATTGCCTGCAAGCCTGGTGATGAAAAGCCCCTACTATGCCTTGACGCTCAGTGGCGCTGCGCCCAACGAGTCAACCTGGACGCTGCCCATTCCCAATGACAGCGAACCGTATGAGACGCTGGACCTTTACACGTGGGAACCGACAAGCCAGACATGGCAATGGCTGCCCCACTCGATCATCCGTGAAGACGACATGATCGAATCGAAGGTGCCGGCTGTGCCGGGTTCGCTGGCCGTGATGCAAACGAACCCGCAGCCCTCCGTCGTCGGCGCAGACCTTGAGCAAGCGGCGAGCATCCCCTCCGATGGGCAAGGCGCGCTGGCCGTGGTGAACGCGACCGGCCTCAGCCTGAGCGACAACGGCACGATTGCCGGTGCGCTCGACGCGGCGTTCGACCAGGCCCGCGGCGCGTATGCCGTGATGCCGGTCATCCGCAACTACGAAGGACCGGTCGTGCGCAATGACCTACTGGCGAATATGCTGGTGGATAGCGCTCAACGTGATGCGCATATCAACGCGCTGGTAGACCTGGCCGTCGCCAATCTCTACGAAGGCGTGGACATTGATTACCGCGGACTGGACCCCAACCTGCGCGGCGAGTTCAACCAGTTCGTCAAGGATCTATCCGAAAAACTACACGAACAGGGCAAAACGCTGAGCGTGCGCGTCGAGCCGCCCGTGCAGGTTGCTGAAGATCGCTGGGATACCGGTTCATATGACTGGCAGACGTTGGGCATGCTGGCCGATGTCGTGAAGGTGCCTGCGCCGGTAGACCCGAAGGCGTACGTGGCCGGCGGGCAACTGGATGCCCTGCTGAATTACGCGGTCGGGCAGGTCAATCGCTACAAACTGCAATTAGTGCTTAATGGGCAAAGCGTAGAGCAGGCCGGCGCATATCTGTTGCAGAAAAATTTCAGCGATGCGCTCGCGCCGTTGCTCGGGCGCATCGAGACGGATCAGGATGTAGTCGAACCCGGCCAGCCGCTGAACCTGGCGTTGGTCGCCACCCGCCCCAACAGCGGGCTAGTCTACGATCCGAATATCGGCGTCTATACCTATAAGTATCAGGACGACCAGGGCAACGCGCGCACCGTCTGGCTGGAGAACGCTGCGAGCCTGAGCCACAAGCTCGAACTCCTCAAGAACTACAACATCCAGGGCTTCACGTTAGAAAACCTGCCCGCAGGCGGAGCCGACGCCGACCTCTGGCCCCTGATGCGCGATTTTCAGCAGGGCCTGCTCAAGCTGCTGGACAGCAACTTCGTCGTCGAGTGGCGGATGCGCAACGGCAACGGTGATGTCATCAGCCAGTTGCGGCCCCTGAGCGACCCGAACGTCGCGATCACGGCCCCGCAGGAGCAGGGCGAGATCGCTATCGAGGCAGCGATTATTGATCGCGGCAACGTGTTGGCGCAGCAAGACGGCGTGATAGTGCCCATTGCAACCTACACCCCCGTGTTCACTCCGACTCCTGAATTCACGCCGACACCCGAACCTACGGCCACGCCGGAGTTCGCCGAGTTGAGCGTGACATCGGCGACCGCGAACATCCGCTCGGGGCCGAGCACGGCCTATGGGCGTATCGGCCAGGCGCGACGCGGCGAAACCTATCGCATCACCGGCACGAACGAAGCCGGCGATTGGTATCAGATCACGTTCGAGGGCGATCCCGGTTGGCTCACCGCCGATCTGGTCTCGGTGAATGGGACGGTGGACGGCCTGGCTGTCATCGAGGTCGAAGCGCCGGTCGCCGTTGCGGCCGCTCCGGCGGCCGAGGCTCAGCCCGCAGCCGCAGCAGCAGCGAAACCGGCGGCCAAGCCGGCATCGAGCTACCCGCCCGCAGGCGGCTATTTCGGCTATGGTATGCAGTCGCAGGTGTATGGCGGCGCCGACCTGGGGTACATCGTCGGAACCTCGCAGAGCATGGGGTTCAACTGGGCCAAGTTCCAGGCACCGTGGAAGGACTTCGAGGGCAGCAAGGGCGCATACGGCTGGGGCGGCATGGACACCATCGTGGACACCCTCTCCGGCGGCGGCCTGAACATCCTGGCCTCCATCGTCAAAGCGCCGGACTGGGCGCGATCCGGCAGTTCGGATCGCAGCGTGGAAGGCCCGCCTGCAAATAACCAGGACTACGCGGATTTCGTGGGCGCGTTTGCCGCACGTTATAAGGGCCGGGTCAAGGCCATCGAGGTCTGGAACGAGCAGAATCTACACTACGAATGGGGCAACGAGCCGCTGGACCCGAATCGCTACGTGGATATGCTGTGCAAGGCGTATCAGGCCATCAAAGCCGCCGATCCGAACATGGTAGTCGTCGCCGGCGCGCTGACGCCCACCGGCGTCAATGACGGCAGCCGCGCGATTGACGACGTTGTGTATCTGCAACGAATGTACGCCGCCGGCGCGAAGCGCTGCTTCGATGCGCTCGGCGCGCATCCCAGCGGGTACAACAACCCGCCCGATGCGAAGTTCGGTTACAACAACCCGGCGGAACCCAGCTTCAAGAACCATCCCAGCTTCTTCTTCCGCGACACGCTGGAACGCTATCGCGGCGTGATGGTTGCGAACGGCGATGCGGGGAAGCGTGTCTGGCCCACGGAGTTCGGTTGGGCATCTGAGTCGAACCCCGTCGCTGGCTACGAATACGCGCGGGACGTGACGAAGGAAGAACAAGCGCAATATCTGGTGAACGCCTATCAGCTGGCGAAATCCTGGGGGTGGGTTGGCCCGATGTTCCTGTGGAACTTGAACTTCAACCTGACCAACCCCGGCACGGAGCTGGCGGCCTTCGGCATTGCAAACCAACCGGCGCAAGGCGCACTGGCGGGAATGCCCAAGTAAGTTACCCAAACAGCAGCACCGCAATTCCACGATCTATGCGACAGTAGGATCGGCCCCAAACCGATCCTACTGTATTTGAAAAATCGTTTGTCGGAAGGATCACGCGTCTATATGCAGCGAGAGAGTAACCGCCTGTCGAAGTATGCCGTTCCGCTTGCGGTGATTGTGCTTTCCGCGCTCATCGGCTTGTTGCTGCCCCTGCTATCCGGGGACAGCCGTCAGCAAGCCGAGCCGTGGACGCCGCCGACGGCAACACCCTTGCCGACGGCCACCGCGACGAGCACGGCGACCGTTGTACCGACAAATACATCCGCTCCGACGAACACCCCTGGGCCAACGTCCACGGACGCGCCGACCGCCACGCCCGAAGCCACCGCGACGCCCGAAGCGCCGGACGCAGTGGCGCAAGTGACGACCAATGGGCTAAACCTACGGGACGGGCCGGCCGTTAATTCGGCGGTCGTGGGCAACGCCCGATCAGGCGACACTTTCAACGTCGTCGGAAAAACCGCGAATGGCGCCTGGCTGCAAGTTTGTTGCTTTAACGAACAACAGGTCTGGTTATCTGCGGCATACGTCAACCTTACCGGTTCATTAGACGGAGTCCCGGTCGCGCCGTAGTGGCAGTCGAGCGATCCGGACAGTTTTTTACCGCGACTGCCTGGACCTAGAGGGGAAGAGGAGAACAATGAAGTCTCGTAGCAATCGAGGGATCGTTTCTTTGTTGGTTATCGTCTTAGCTCTTATGTGGAGCGCCGCGCCGGTTTTCGCCCGCGCTGACAGCGTGCTCGAACCCGAAAGTGCGCCGGGCGGCGGGCAGGTCAGCGTCACGTCTCCGACGGTGAACGTGCGCGGCGGCCCCAGCACGGCTTATAGTATTGTCGGCCGGGCGCGCAAGGATCAATCGTTTGACGTCACCGGCAAGAACAAAGAGGCGACGTGGTGGCAAATTGATTTCGGGGGCAAGCAGGGCTGGATCTTCGGGCAACTCGTGAAGACCAGCGGGGCCACGGCGGATGCGCCGATTGTGGCCGCCCCTCCGTTACCGAAGGCTGCGCCACGGCCTGCCGCCGCGCCGGCCGCCGCGGGCTACTTTGGATATGGCATCCAGGTAGACCCGGGGGTCGACCGCGGGAGAACCATCGGGCAGGTGCGCCAGCTTGGCTTCAACTGGGTGAAATTCCAGTTGCCGTGGAAGGACTTCGAGGGCACGCAGGGCGAGAAGAACTTCCCGGATGATATTATCAACGATTTCAACGGGAACGGGCTGAATGTGCTCGTGAGCATCGTGAAGGCGCCGAATTGGGCGCGCCCGGCGAACACAGACTTCAGCGTCGAGGGGCCGCCCGCCGACCCTGCCACCTATGCGAGTTACGTCGGTGCGTTTGCCGGGCATTATTGTGGGCGCGTGCAGGCCATCGAGGTGTGGAACGAGCAGAATCTGCACTACGAATGGGGCAACGAACCACTGGATCCGAACCGCTACATACAACTCTTGGCGGCGGCGTATCGGTCAATCAAAGCGGCGTGCCCACAAATGGTGGTGGTTAGCGGCGCACTCACGCCGACGGGCGCACCGGCGCCGTGGGCGATTGATGATTTCACGTATCTGGATCGGATGTATCGCGCGGGGTTGCGCAATTACAGCGATGCGATCGGCGCGCACCCCAGCGGTTTCAACGTTGCGCCGGATGTCACCTGGCAGGGCGCGTGCGACTTCATCAAGTCGCAGGGCGCGATGTACACCGGGCCGTGCAACACGCCGCACCACTCGTGGAGCTTCCGCTCGACAATGGAAGGCTACCGCGGGATCATGAACAAGTACGGCGATGGCAAGAAGCGCATCTGGCCCACGGAATTCGGCTGGGCGTCGGGCTGGTCGGGCAACGGCGGCTATGAGTATGCCAACGACAACAGCGCCGACGAGCAGGCCGCCTGGACCGTGCGCGCTTATGAGATGATGCGCAACTGGGGCTTCGTCGGCCCGGCGTTCCTGTGGAACCTGAATTATACGCAGGGCGAGTTAGGACAGTGGCGCATCGAAGACAGACAGACCTTTGGCGCGCTGGCAGGAATGTCCAAATAATCGAGTGCATAACAGCACTCCTGGAGATGACAAGCTATGAGTAAACGCGGGATGACTTTGCACGCGAGAAACGCGAGGATCGCGCCCTGGTTGCTCCTCGCGGCGTTGATCGCGGTCGGGCCGCTGCTGGGCGGTTGCGCCTCGGCCGGCGTGGGCGCAACGCCGACGCCAACCAAGACGCCGAAAGCGCCGACCGCCGTACCGACGAACACGCCGGAGCCGACGGCGACGCTGATCGCGCCGACAGAGCCGCCGGCGACGGAAACGCCCGCGCAAACCGATACGCCTGCACCCACGGAAGCCGCGGCCGGCCCGACCGCAGAACCGACAGCTACCGCGCCAGCAGCGAAACCAACGGCGAAACCGGCCGCGCGGCCCGCAACCGGCGGCAGCATGGCGTCGCCCGATTTCGGTGTGCAGGCCTTCCTCTGGTGGAAGCCCGAAGTGGCAGACCGCGATCTGCAATTGATCCAGGATGCGGGCTTCACCTGGGTGAAGCAACTCTTCTCATGGCAAGACATCGAAGGCGCGGGCAACGGCCAGTACGACTGGACGTCCGCCGACCGGGTGGTGGAACAGGCGGCCGCGCACGGGTTGAAGCTCGTGGTGCGGTTAAGCCAGGACCCGGATCGCCCATTCTGGGCGGGCAACGCACCGGAGAACGCCGGCCATTTCGCGGACTTCGCCAAGGCCGTCGCGACCCGCTATAAGGGGCGCATCGCAGCGTATCAGGTGTGGAATGAGCCGAACCTGGGGCGCGAATGGGGCAACAAGCGGCCCGACCCGGCGGGTTACGCGCAGATGCTGCGCCAGACGTATGGGGCGATCAAGTCTGCCGACCCGAACGCGATCGTGATCACGGCGGGGATGGCCCCCACCGGCACGGACAACGATGTCGCCATGCCGGACGTCAGGTTCTACGAGCTGATGTACCAGGCGATGGGCGGCAACAGCAACGGCTACTTTGACATGCTTGGGGCGCACGCCGCCGGTTTCGCCGCCCCGCCCGAGGTCAGCCCGGACGAAGCGGCCGCCAACGAAGAACTATACGGCGGCGAGCGCTTCTTCACCTTCCGGCGCGTCGAAGACATCCGGCGCGTGATGGAAGCGAACGGCGACGCCAACAAGCGGATCGCCGTGCTGGAGTTCGGGTGGAGCACCGATAAGCGCCCGGAAAGCCCCTACTACTGGCACGGCGCCGGCGCGGGGATTGACGAGGCGACGCGCGGCAAGTATCTGGTGCGCGCCTACGAATGGGCGAGGCAGAACTGGCAACCGTGGATCGGGCTGATGACGGTGATCTACATGCCGGATGTGGAATGGACCAAGGAAGACGAGCAGTACTGGTGGTCTGTCCTGGGGCCGGGGTATCCCGATCTCTACCTGCGCCCCGGTTATGTCGAGTTGTGCATCTACTTCAACGGCATCAAGGGCGCGAAGTGTAAGTACGATCCGAACGCGCAATAGCGTTTCACCGCACTTAATACCCCCCGGGGTGGGCGAATCGGTGGTTGCGCACTCCGCGGGGCGCGTGGGCGACAACACAGTGCCCGCGTCGAGTTTGCATCACGACGCACATCCTGTTATAATCTCCCTCGTTCAGGGCGAGTAGCTCAGCCGGTTAGAGCGCACGGTTCACATCCGTGAGGTCGTAGGTTCGAGTCCTATCTCGCCCATATTTGACCTCACGGGTAGTCAAAAAAGGCTACCCGTGAGGTCTTCCGTTAAGGCCCTAAGGCCACAGATGACAGACTACAAGCGCATCATCGCCCGAGTCGGCGACCTGAGCCTATCGTCGAAGCGCACCCCTCGCGGCGCAGGGCCGGGGCGTCTCCCCACCGGGCAGCACCATACGCAGAGACAACAACGCGCCCCCTCATCATGATAGAATGAGGCAGCGGTCTCAGCCGGCAACGGGGACGGTCTCGACTGCGCGCGCTCTTGCGAACTTGTGCTTATCCCAGTATAATCAACATCATTCAGAAATGGCGCCGGCCAGTGTCAACTGATCGGCTTGCACCCGACTCCTGTCCGTCCCAGGGTCCAGACATCGCTGCCCTCAGGTTAGCACTTCAGTTCTTGCCGAACAAATGAGGTCGCGGGCCCTCGTCCCAGGGGGCCGCGGCTTTCCTTTTTGTGCAATGCCTTTCCTTCCAGAGAGGTCAGTCAACTCATGGGCGTTTTTGACATCCGCGACAACGTCCTCAAGCAATACAGTGAGTACGTCCAGAGCTTCTTCTCGATTGCCGATGACACCATCCGGGCGTTCGTCGAAGAGGAAATCGCGAAAAAGCGCACGCTGTGGCCCGATGCGTTACTGCAACTCAACCCCGCTTATGCGCCGGCGGCGACGGGCGTCTTGCACAGTGGCTGCGCCGATATCTTTCGGGATCACGCCGGCGCTTCGTTTCGACTCTATCAGTACCAGGAAGAAGCAATCCACAAGGGCCTGGCGGGCCAGAATTTCGTCGTGACCAGCGGCACGGGCTCAGGAAAGACGCTCACCTATTTCCTACCCATCTTTGACGCCGTCCTGCGCGACAATCCCGCCCAAAACCAGGTGTCGGCCATCGTGGTCTATCCGATGAATGCTCTGGTCAATTCGCAAGAGGACGCGCTGCGCCAACTCGCGGACGGTTACCAGGCGCGCATGGGCAAGGCAATGCCGGTGCGTTTCGGCAAGTACACCGGTCAGGAATCGGAGAATGAGAAGCTCGCCCTCCGTCAGGACCCGCCACACATCCTACTGACCAACTACGTGATGCTGGAGCTGATGCTGGTACGCCCGCGCGAGCGCCACTTCATTGACCGGGCCACCTCTGCGCTGCGCTTCCTCGTGATGGATGAATTGCACACCTACCGAGGGCGGCAGGGCGCCGACGTGGCGCTACTGATTCGGCGTTTGCGGGAACGCAGCAGCAACCCCAAGCTGATTTGCATCGGCACCAGCGCGACGATGGTGAGCGCGGAATCAGAAGGGGAGCGCCGCGAAGCGGTCGCCGATTTCGCCGGCAAGTTCTTCGGGGTGTCCGTAGAGGCAGCGAATGTCGTCGAGGAGACGCTGCGGCGCGTCATCCCGCGCGGCCTGCGGTTGCGGGCCAACGCCCTGGTATGGCGACCGGGGAACGGCACACCGGCGGTCAACCCGCTGCGCCGTTATCTCGGACGCAGCGAGACGTACGCGGCGGTCGAACAAAAGGCCAACCGCTTCTTCAGCGAGTTCTATCGCAATGCAGCCCCCCTGCTCCGCGACATGCGCGGCGAGGCCCATACCGCCCAGGTGCGATCTGAAGCGCGTCGGCAGCGCGAGGAGGATTTCCGCGAAGGCAAGCTGGCGTCGCTCTTTTGCTCGCCGACCATGGAGCTCGGCGTGGATATCCGCGACCTCAGCGCCGTGCATCTGCGCAATGTGCCGCCCACGCCGGCCAACTATGCGCAGCAGAGCGGCCGCGCCGGCCGCGCGGGGCAGCCCGCCCTGGTGATGGCCTATTGCTCGACCGGAAGCGGCACGATCAATACTTCTTCCGGCGCCGGCAGAAGATGGTGGCCGGTGAGGTCACCGCGCCCCGACACGAGGCCGCGCTTGCGGCCATCCACGGCGATCAGGAGGGCGAGCATGACCAGCGAGACGAGCGCAACGTAACCCAGCACCGTATGCGAGAGCAGGGTGGCGCTGAGCAGCAGGACGGCGAGGAAGTAGCCCCGGCCCGTCTTGAGCGCCGCATAGCATTGGGCCAGCGCCATCGGCAGCAACACCATCGCCCACAGTTGGGTATACAGCCCGTAGCCCCGCCAGATGTAACTGCCCAGATCGAAGCCACACAGGCCGTCAGTGGCAATCAGGCAGGAGGCCAGCTCGGCGAACGCCGCGCTCAGGCGGTCGAACCCGAAACGCCGCATGGACCAATAGATCGCGAGCGGGAAGAAGCTGAGGAGGAGATAGGTGATCCAGTTCAGCACGGCGGCGGCGGGCCGCATCGCATCCGCCGGCGCGCCGGCGAAGCGCAGGACAAGCGCCGCAGCAGCGAAGGCAAACTCTGGTAGTAGTGAAACAGCGGGTAACCGAGGGAAACGGGCGCGAGCCAGAAATCGGTAGCGTTTTGCCCGGAGCGCAGCGCGGCGACCGTGCCGCTCAGGTTCAGGAGGTGGAGGACGTAATCGTTGAGCGAGGGCGCGGCAATCGTCGCCTCAGGGAGCAGGCTCCACAGGTTGAAAGCCACGGCAAAGCCGAGGACGAGGATCGGGATGATGCGGCGCGGGTTCGTCCATGTGCGGCGGATGCGCGCCCGAAACTGCAATCGCGCGGATGGCTCTGCGTCCGCGCGCTCCATCGCGGCGACGCGGGCGGCAGACTCCATATCACTTGTTGCAGGTTCAATCGAGGTCAATTGTCTGACTTCCTTCGCGAGCAGGAGGAACGGGAGATGATCTAAAGTGGCAGAATTATTCACTACGAGTCTGATGTTGTCAAACAATAGAATGCTCGCGTTGGGGCGGCCCCGAGGAAGCCACCCCAACGCGTTTCCCTGCAATCGTGCGTTAGCTACGGATCAAATGCACCACTCGGCCCTCGAACTCTCCCATCGGTTCGATCTGTAACCGGTTGGCGCTGATTTCGGGTGCAGCAGAAGTTTGAGGGAATAACCCGGCAAGCTGCCAGTTCCCTGCCGGCAGCACAACCGTGATTTTAGACGGCAGCGGCGCGGCAAACGTGTGGGCGACTACCAGGGCCTGGAGATTATCATCAGAGACGCGCACCACCGCCTGCGCCCCCTGGGGATGACGCCAGGCCGCGCCAATTTGCTGATCGAGGCGACTCTTGCCGTGCGCGATGACGGGCGCAACCTGTGCGTAGAAACGAATCGCTTCCTGCACCAACGCCCATTGTTCCTCGTTGAGTTGATCAAGCTCGCCGGAAAGACACAACCGGCCCAGGAACCCCGCCGTCAGCGAATAAGCCAGCCGCCCCATCGTGTCGCCGGCATGCAGAACCGCCCAAATCTGAGATTGCCGCGGAAGAATTACGCGATGCAGGTTAGCCGCAATAATCGGGATTTCCAGCGACTCGTGCGCGTCCGAGAAGGAGCCCATGCTGGCCAGCCCCAACATTGAAGGTTCCAATCGCTGCCCGCCCGATGCGCAGACTTCGATCACCAGATCAGGGATTTCTCGACGCATCTCGCGAAAGAAATCCTGCACGCCCAAAATGTGCTGCCGTAGACCTTCACCGAAGGATTCGGCGCCATCCACACCGATACCGATGGTTTCGTTGTAATCCACCTTGATGTAGCCGAAACCGGAATCGCGCAAAAAGTTAATCACCTTCTCCCGCAAGTACTCGCGCACCCACGGGTCACGGAAGTCCCAGAAATGACGCTGTCCCGCCGTGACGAGGATCCCATCGCGCTTGAGAAAATGCTCGGTCATTGTGGTAAACAGCGGCGATTGGCCGCCCACCACCTCGAATTCAAACCAGATGCCGGGGATGAGTCCCCGCGCGCGGATCGCAGCCGCAGTGGCGACAATCCCATCGGGAAAGAGGTTTCGATTGGGCGTCCATTCCCCCTGGGTAGTCGCCCAACCGCTAGAGTCATCGCGATACCAACCGGCGTCAATCACGAAATATTTCACCTCTGAACCCTCCAGCCGCTCGGCCAACTCAACCATGCGTTCGTGTTCAGGGTTACCCCAGGTCGTGCAATATTCGTTCGCCAGCACCGGCAGGGATCTTTCGCTTACCGGCGCTTGCTCAGCAGCGCGCAGTTGCATAGCAGTCAGGCGTTGGCACAGGTCATCCAGATCGCCTGCGGCGGTTGACACATATGTCGGAGGAGATACAAATGACTTACCCGGAGTCACATCCTTGATCCAGTGACCAAATTCCCGGTCCGCCAGCCCACCCGAAATACATAACTGGTCATCGCGCCGATACGCTTCCATCTGCCATGACCCGGCCCAGGCCAATTGCGCGCCCCAGAAGACACCGGCTTCACGATCTTCCACGCCCACGAACGGGAAGTAGCCGCTCACCGGCAGTGAACCGACTTGCCCGAAGCGCTCCGCCCGGATCGCATGTGTACCCCATGAACGCTCAAGACCAAGGTCCTCTACAGACTGACATGTATGCCGTCCCTCAGCGCTCCAATAACTACGAAAGCGATGCAGATAGAGCCGGTTGGGCGCGTCATCCTCTGCAAATAGCGTCAGCCCGGAAAGTGAGAAACTGGCGAGCAATTCCAAGGGCAACGTCTCCTGCCCCTCATTTCTAAATACGGTGTGAAGGGTCAGCGCTCCGTCGCCATCATGGTAACGCAGATGGTGTTCACACGCATAGCCGCGGCTGGAGCGCAGAGTAGTCACGATTTCAGTGTCCCCTTCACCCGTAAGCACTTCCTGCCCGGCATAACGCAGACTGGACACGGTATCGCTGTTGCGCATGGTCAAGCCCTGGCTATACCCACTTACTGGGTCGCCTACCAGTTTGACCTGAATCAGTGACTCGACCCGCCAGGCGCGCATCGGCGGCGCGCCCGCGGGTAGCAAGCGCGCCTCGTGGGTACGGAGAAACTCGCGGCGCGGGACCAGGTAGTCCGCCATAACAGCCGGGTACATACGCAATCCAACCGACTGAGATTCCGTCGCCAGCAGGTACTCGACGAGTATGTCACCCAACTGGAATTTGGACAGGGTGATGGCGTATTCAGAGGACATATCGGGTTTTCTCCTATGAAATGTGATTTTATGGAATATTACGCGAAGCAGACACGCAGGACATTATGCCTGAAGAACATACTCCTCCCCGGCTTGAGTCGCGAATTCGATCACGCCCGTTTGGATCGTGACCGTTGGAATGTCCCGATCGCGTGAAGTCACGCGCACATCGGAAGCGCACGCGATCCGACAGGTTCTTCCCAACACCGACCGAATGCGGGCTTCCGTGAGGCAGCCTTCCCGCCAGCGAAGCGCCACCTCGAAGCCGCCGCGGGCGCGCAACCCCGCGATGTGACCTTCGGCCCAGGCGGTGGGCAGCGCGGGTAGCAGCCGGATGTGCGGGCCGTGGCTTTGCAGCAGCATCTCGATGATACCGGCGGTCGCGCCGAAGTTGCCGTCAATCTGAAATGGGGGATGCGCGTCGAACAGGTTGGGATACAACCCGCCGCGTGCGTAGTTGAAATCCGCCGGGTCAATCAACGTGAACAGATCCGCCAGAATCTTCGCCGCGCGGTCGCCGTCGCCCAGGCGCGCCCAACTGTTCACCTTCCAGCCCATAGACCAGCCGGTGCTCTCGTCGCCGCGCAATTCGAGCGAGCGCCGACACGCAGCAAATAGCTCGGGCGTGGCCTGCTCGGTGATCAGGCTGAACGGGTGCAGGCCCATCAGGTGCGAGAAATGCCGGTGGTGCGGATCCACGGCGTCCCAATCCTGGAACCACTCCTGCACATCGCCCTTATGGCCGACCTTAATCGGATAGAGCCGCGCACGCGCCGTCGCTAATTGCGCGGCAAAGTCGGCGTCTATGCCCAGCGCGGCCGCCGCGGCGATGCAGTTCTCGAAATGCTGAGCGATGATAGACAGGTCGAAGGCCGTCGCCATGCTGGTTTCCGCCTTCACGCCCTCGCCGGTGACGAAGGTGTTTTCGCACGATACCGACGGGCAGGTCACCAGATTCCCGTCGCCGTCCTCGATCAGCCAGTCCAGGCAGAACTCCGCCGCGCCCCGCATGATGGGATAGGCAAATTCGCGCAGATAGTCGAGGGCACCGCCGAACGCGTAGTGCTCCCACAGATGCGTGCATAGCCAGGGGCCAGAAAGGGCGAAGTTGGCCCAGCACGGGCTGCCGCCGCCGTAGTCGCCCACCGGCGCGGCCTGACGCCACAGGTCGGCGTTGTGGTGCGAGCACCAGCCCTGGCAACCGTAATTGATCTCGGCAACTTTGGCTCCGTTGACGCTCAAGTCCCTGATGAAATCGAACAACGCCGTGCCACACTCGGCCAGGTTCGCCGTTTCGGAGGGCCAATAGTTCATCTGCGTGTTGATGTTCGTGGTGTAGTTGCTGCTCCACGGCGGGCGGATCTGGTCATTCCAGATACCTTGCAGGTTGGCAGGCAACGTGTGAGGGCGCGAGCTGGCGATCAGCAGGTAACGCCCATACTGGAAAAGCAGTTCCAGCAGGGTCAGATCGCCGTCCTGCTTGAATGTCGCGATGCGTTGATCGGTCGGGATGACCGGCGCGCGACGGTCACCGAGTTTGATCTCAACCCGGCGGAAGAGCGGCTGATATTCGGCCCGATGTTCCGCCAGCAAGTCATCAAACGAGCGGGGTTGCGCGGCGGTCAGAGTTTGCGTGGCAATAGCCAGCGGGTCTGCACCGTCGAAGGTGGGCGAACGGTCGAAGCCATTGAAACTGGTGGCCGCGCTCAGGATCAACACCGCTTCGTCGGCCGCCGCAACCCACACGCGAGCGCCCTCGGCGCGCACCACGCCGCCCTTGAGCTGAATCCCAAGTCGCGCCGCGAAGGTCATGCCCTCCTCACCATAGATCACCGCGTTTTCGACCTTCAAATAACTCGGCTCGACGTGCGCGGGGGCCTTACCGGTCAGCAAGATTTGATCGTCCTGCACTTCCGTCTGAAAGTGCAACGGGCTTTCCAGCCCCGCGCTAAAAGATAACCCGCCGGGCTGAGAGCACGTCAGGCGTAAAACCAGCACACCGGCAGGAGCAGAGACGAAGGCTTCGCGGGAATAGTGCGCCTGTCCCGCGGTGTACTCGACGTGATGGGTGGCTGTATCGAGATCGAGCCAGCGCCGATACGTCTCCGGCTCGGCGGCATGATCGAACTCGAGATGGAGATCGCCCAGCGGCAAGTAACTCTCGGTGAAAGGGCCTTGCATATTCCTGACCAGTTGGTCGGCCAGGGCATAATCACCGGCGAAGACGGCCTCACGCACTTTGGGGAGATAGGCTCTGGCAGCGGCGTTGGTGTGGTCGCGCGGATAGCCTGACCAGAGCGATTCTTCGTTGAGTTGCAAATGTTCGTGTGTTGCGTCGCCGAAAACCATCGCGCCAAGCCGGCCATTGCCAAGCGGGAGAGCTTCCACCCAATGTTGGGCCGGACGATCATACCAGAGAACACAGGATTCCGACGGAGATACAGGAAATGATTCAGGGGTCATTTTCGCCTCCCAGGGCTACCAAAGGATTCGGATAGTATCATACGACAAGAACGCGGCACGACCAATCCTCCAAACTCAGCCGCAGTCATCAAGCTATATTGGGCCACGGGATGCGATTCGTGATGTTATATGCTATGATATTCGGGGTAATGACCCCCAAGGTACACTCAAAACCAGGAGGAATGGAAGTGACCACCGCACGTCGCAACTTCTCTATGCAAGCGTATTGGGATGACATGGCGAAAGACTGGCAGCCCGAACGTCACTTCACCGGTCAGACGCGTGAAGATTGGCAGGCCTGGCGCGGCGGCGCGCTCGACCAACTGCGCGCGGACCTGGGGCCTTTGCCTGAGCCTGTTCCGCTGGATGCCGAGGTCGAAAGCTCCGTGATAGATGGCGATCTGATCCGCGAGCGGGTGGTTTTCAACTCCGAAGCGTTCATGTCGGTGCCCTGTCAGGTGCTCAGGCCGCGCAACATGGTCGCGGATCGCAGCAACGCGGCGATTTTGTGCAGCCACGGTCACGGCGCTTTCGGCAAGGATGTCGTCGCCGGAATCCGCTCCTCATCTGAGATGGCCGCAGAGATTGATGAACACAACTACAACTTCGCCGAACAGATGGCGCGCGCCGGGTATCTGACGATTGCCCCCGACCTGCGCGGCTTCGGCGAACGCCGCGATGGGGCCGATCCTTTTCCAGGCCGTGACTCCTGCAACGTAAATTTCATCAAGGGCGCGCTGATGGGCGTCTACACCCTGACCCTGAACATCTGGGACATGAGCCGTTGCATTGATTATCTGGAGACGCGGCCCGAGGTCGACCCGGAACGCATCGGCATGATGGGCATCTCTCAGGGCGGCACCATGACGACCTTCACGACTGCCGTCGAACCGCGCATCAAGGCCGCCGACATCATTAGTTATGTAAACTCATGGCGCGGGTTCGGCATCGCGCGCGGCAATTTCTGCGGATCGCAAATGATCCCGGAGATTTACCGTCACCTCGACACCGATGACATTGCCGGGCTCATTGCGCCCAGGCCGCTCCTGGTCGAAATGGGCATCTACGACGACTGCTTCTACATCCAGGATCTGCTTAAGGGCTACGAGGGCGTCAAGCGCATCTATGAGGCCGCCGGCGCAGGCGACCGTTTGTGGGCCGATATCTGGCCTGGCCCGCACGCCTTTGCGGGTGGTCGCGCCTTCGAGTTCTTCAAGACTTACCTATGATTTTACCGTCTGATCTCTACGAGTGGTGTCGCGTGCCCTACAACGCGTTGACAAACCACCCGGATCGTCGCGTGCCTTTTCGATTGTGCCAGGACTCGCGTGAGATGGGCGCAGTCATGGCGCGCGAGCTTGTAGAGGAAATTCGCGCCCACAACGCGCGCAGCGAGCCAACGCGCGCGATCATTCCCTGTGGCCCCGGCTCCTGGTACAGCCCGTTTGTTAACCTGGTCAACACCGAACGCGTGAGTCTGCGCGACCTGGTGGTGTTTCACATGGACGAATGCCTCGACTGGCAGGGACAAGAATTGCCGCGTCGCCACCCCTATAGTTTTCGCGGGTTCATGGAGCGGCATTTCTACGATCCGGTGCACGCCGAACTGGCAGTGCCGGAAGCAAACCGGCACTGGCTGACGCCTGCCGGTATAGACGTCGTAGCCGAAGCGATTGCTGCCGCGCCGCTGGACATCACGCTCGGCGGCTGGGGCCAGGATGGCCACATTGCCTACAATCAGGCTCGCCGGCACCCCTTCAGTCACATCACGCTGGACGAATTGCGGGATTCTACTATCCGCGTGCAAGACAACAACCTGGACACGATCATGGCGCTGGCGCAACGCACCTTCGGCGGCGGCTACCAGTTTGTGCCGCCCATGTCGGTGACGCTGGGCGTTAAGGAATGTCTCTCGGCGCGCAAAGTGCGCCTCTTCAGTGATACGGGCGCATGGAAACAAACCGCCCTGCGCGTAGCGCTGTTCGGGCCAATGACGCCGGAATATCCCATCACCCTATTGCAAGAGCACCCCGACGCCCTGCTGACCGCCACCGTCGAAACGGCGCGGCATCCCATCGCCGAACACCCGGAATGGGACCTGGGCCTGGCGGAGAGAGTTTAGTTTGGGTTCCGCATTGGCAGTCGGAACAGACGCGTGGCGCTATCAGGCGCTTATCGGCACAGGCGGCATCGGCTCAGGCGCGTTCTTTGCCCTGGACGGCAATCACACGCTGGGGCGCGAAGAAAGCCGCAGTGGGCGCTTTCTGGATCAGCGCGACTACTGCAAGCTGCACATCATCACGCACTACGTCCAGGTGCTCATGGGAGATGCTTTCGATGTATTCCCGATTGGCCGCGTAGGAGATGACGCCGCAGGGCGCCGTCTTGTGGAGGAAATGGCGCGGGTTGGCATGAACCTGGCGCACGTGAAGTCGACGCCCGAAAGCCAAACCCTCTACTCGTTCTGCTTTGTCTATCCCGACGGCTCCGGCGGCAACCTGACCGTCGCCGACTCGGCCAGCAACCGGGTTGACCCGGCGCTGGTGCGGGAAGCCGAGCCGGAACTACGGGCCTTCGGCGCACGGGCGATCGCCCTGGCAGTCCCCGAAGCGCCACTCGCCGCGCGGGCCGAGTTGCTGGAACTCGCAACGCGTTCGGGCGCGTTACGCGTTGGCGCGTTTACAACAGCCGAAATCCAGGCCGCGCATGAGATGGGCTTATTGGGTCGGCTGGATTTGTTGGCGCTTAACCGCGATGAAGCCGCCATGCTGGGGGCGCTGCCCTCTACAAGCCCTCCGGACGAAATCGCGACCGCAGCCGTTGCACGGTTGCAATGGCTGCGGTCAGAACTGTGGGTCTCGATTACAGCCGGCGCGTCCGGCAGTTGGGTGTGGGATGGGGAAGCGCTGCAACACCTGCCCGCGCATCCGGTTTCAGTCGTAAACACAGCCGGAGCAGGCGATGCTCACTTATCCGGGTTGCTGATCGGGCTGGCGGCCGGCTTATCGCTCTGCGATGCGCACGCGCTCGCCGGCCTGATCGCGGCGCTCTCCGTCACCAGCCCGCACACAATCCACCCTGGACTCGATACGGGTTTGCTAAGTTCATTCGCCCGCGCATTGTCTACGCCTTTGCCCGCGTCGGTACTTCAGTTATTACAGCGATCATATCGGAGCTGACCACGTCTAGCCATCTTACGGTGTGAGTAGCTCGCCGATGGTCACCGGGCGGCCGGCGCTGATGGATTGATTAGCCGCCGCCCCGATGAGCACCGACATCGCGCCGGCCCAGGAATCAGCCATCAACCCGAGAGGATCGGGCAGGGGCTGGCCGCTGAATAGCCGCGCCATTAAGCGCTCATCACCGCCGCCGTGAACGCCTTCCGTTTTTGGCGTTGCATAGGTGATCCGCTCACCACGCCGATTATAGAAGTTCAGGAAGTGATCGGCTTCTGCGGCGCGACTTCCGCTCTGGAACTCTTCCAGTTCCAATCGTCCTTCTGTGCCATTGATGGTCGCGCGCCACCCCTCATAAGAGCTGTGGGCAATGAGCGAATAGCTCAACAAGGCGCCGTCGCGATAACGCACGCCCACGCCCATCGTGTCATAGATGTCTATCTCCGGCGAGAATACACAGCTATCGCGATGATAGCCATCCACATGCTCGGCGTCGAAATAGAGCGCCTTGTAAAGCGGGTTGGCGGCATAATCCACGAAAAACTCGCAGTTGGCGGCATGGGGGCACGTGCTACAACGCTCGCCACGCGCTTCACGCGTTGGGCCATAAAAGCGGCGCTGCCCAAAAGCATACACCACTTCTGGCTCCTGGTTGATCCACCAGTTGATCACATCGAAATGGTGGGTGGCCTTGTGGACGAGCAATCCTCCCGAGTTAGCCAATTTGCGATGCCAGCGGCGGAAATAGTCGGCCCCATGCCGGGTATCCAGGAACCACTCAAAGTCTACGCTGAGAACCTCTCCAACGATTCCGCCTTGCATCAACTCCCTGATGCGGCTGGAATGCGGCGCAAACCGGTAGTTGAACGTCACGGTGATTTTGCGGCCGATGCGTCGCTCGGCATCGAGGATGGCTCGGCAACCGGCGGCGTCTATCGCCATCGGCTTCTCGGTGATCACATCGCGCCCGGCCTCGAGCGCGCGCACGATATACTCGGCGTGATAACGATCCACGGTGGTAATGATGACGCAATCCGGCTGCGCCGTGTTCAGCATCGCGTCGAAATCGGTAAAGACATCCGGGTTCCCGCATAGATTTGCCACAGCCTGAGCGCGCACAGGGTTGGGATCAAACACGCCTACCAGGCGCGCCCGATCGGCGTACTCATTGCTGAGGGGCAATCCATAAGCAAGGCTACGCGAACTGGCTCCAACCAGGGCATAACTGCGCATGGTGTACACTCGTTTCTGCGCTTTCAGGCCGCGCACGCCGTTTTATGAAAGTTCGCGCCCTTCCGTGTTCAGGACGTGAAGGATGGTCTGGTAATTCTCGCGCCAGCGGTGGGCCGGCACGTCTTCCGTGATGCCGATCAAAAACCGGTCACAGGGCGCAGCTTCACGCAGCAACTGCCGGGTGACATCGGCAATCACATCAAGCGGCTCCAGGTGGATTGAGGAGGGGAAATTGATCCAGAGGATTTTATTGGGCCAGGCCTGCCGGGCCTCGGCGAGCGTCATGTCCGTGTCAGGGGCGGGTGTGAACGCTTCGATGTAATCAATCGGCGCGCGCGCGATCGCGGAAGCCAGCAACCGGCAATTGGCGTCGAAATGCACGCCCAACAACTTGCCCCGCGCGTGCAGAAACTCCGCCGCCTCTTCATAGTTGGGCACGATATAGTTCTCGAAACGCCGTAGACCCATCACCTCCGGGCTGACGTTGCCCCCATAATTGGCGATACGAGCGGGCGAATCGGCGACAATCGGATAAACCTTCCGCCGATCCTCGACCAGCGCCTCGTAAAGCCGCATCAACCGCTCTCGGCGTTCGGCCCACTCGACGGCAAAAGTTTCCATGCCCATCAGATTGTAAAGAATCTCCTGCAGAGGCTCATAGCCGATATTGGCGCGCATAATGGCGTCATCGCCCATCAAGTCGGCCTTCGCCAGGAAATTCTCATAACTGGGGCTGTAACTGCGGTCCCGGATCAGAAACTCCAACGATTCGTAATCAGCAGGACCTTTGAACGGGTACGCCTCGCGCCAGGAGGTGTACGCCATCACCCGATCGAGCGCGCTGCGCCCCACGGGCACAATCCGATGCACGGCGCTGAGCTCGCCGGCCGGCGAACGCCAGACGGTGCGCACCCGCTCGTCCCCGTCCGGCCCCGCAAAGTGAACCTCTTCTTCCGTCACATGCGGCGTGCTAACTGCATAGACAGCCGGCGAGCGCTGCACGATGCATAGCCCGTCGTTACGCAAGCGCCGTTCAACTTCCGAAGTCGGTAGGTGGCTCTCGTAGACCGTAAAGGGAACGCAGTCGGGTCGACCACCGAAAAGCGCCGCTTCGACACGCGCGCGGGGCGACATCACCATCCCCGGCTCAGCCCTTCAACCCGGTGAGGCTGATGCCGCCAATGATGTACTTCTGGCCGATCAGGAAGATGATGATCAGCGGGAACGTGGCGTACATGGAGGCGGCAAACGTGCGGTCGTAATAGAGAACCTGCTGGTCACGATACAACGAAAGCCCCACCGTAATCGGGTACTTGGTCGAATCGCTCAGCACGACCAACGGCCAAGTGAAATCAGACCAGACGCCGATGAACGTGAACAGCCCCAGGGTAATGAGCGCCGGTTTAGCCAGCGGCAAAATGATCTGGAAGAAGATACGCATACGGCTGCACCCATCAATGCGCGCGGCATCTTCCAACTCCATTGGAATGTTCAAGAAAAACTGACGCAGCATGAAAATGCCGTATGCGCTGGCAAACCCCGGAATGACGACCCCGGCCATTGTGTTGGCCAGACCCACCTTCCATACAATCAGATACGTCGGGATCAGCAGCACCGAGTAGGGTAACATTAACGTCGCCAGGACGGCCAGAAATAGGATATCACGTCCCGGAAATTCGATGCGTGCGAAGGCGTAGGCCGCCAACGCATTAACCATCGTCTGCACAACGAGTACAATCGAGGCGTAGATCAGACTATTTTTCAGATACAGGCCAATGTGCCCGGCGCCCCACACGTACTGTAACGACTCAAGGCTGAATGTCCTGGGAATCAGGGAATAAGGGTCGGCCGTGAAACCGCGCGGCCCCTTAACCGAACTGATCGCCATCCAGTAGTAAGGGAACAACATCGTAATGGCAATGAGGATCATCAGCGCGTAGATCAGAATCGTGCGCACGCTAATCTTTCGGCGCGTCTTTTCGGTTGGAGTTACAGCGCTAACCGGCGCGGTTACATCTGTGATGATTTGAGTCATGGATGTCGCCTTTTAGAACAACTGCTGCGAACGATAGCCACGCAGTTGGATCAGGGCTAATACAAAGATCACAATGAAGAGTAGCCACGAGATCGCCGCAGCATAACCCATGCGGAAATACTGAAAACCGTTCCGGAAGATCAGCAATTGCAGGGTCACGGTGGCGTCGCCGGGTCCGCCCTTGGTCATAATATACACCTGGGTGAAGACCTGAAATGCGAAAATACCCAGCGTCACAGTGACAAACGAGGTGACGTTACGCAGCAGGGGCATCGTGACGTGACGGATCTCCTGCCAGGCATTCGCGCCATCCACGCGCGCCGCATCGTAAAACTCATTGGGGATATCGGCCATGCCTGCCAGATAGATCACCGTGTAGTATCCGACGCTCATCCAGACACTCATCACAATGACGGACGGCATCGCCCACCGAGTGTTCATCAACCAGTTCGGGCCCTGCACCCCGATCATCGAAAGCGCCTGATTGATCATTCCCTTGGGGCTGTATAGCCACACCCATACCAACGCCATGGCGACCGCGGGCGTAATCGAGGGCAAGAAATAGATCGTGCGAAACGCGTCACGCCCCCAACGCACTTTATGCCCGGCCAATGCCAGCAGGAAGGCCGTGATCGTGATCCCCGGTACGACGCCGATCACGTAGAGCGCCGTATTTTTGAAGGACTTAAGAAAGAGCTTATCTCTGAAGAGCGCCTCTTTGTAATTACTTAAGCCGATAAACGGCCGGTTAGGAGAAATGATGTCGTAGTCAAAAAAGCTGACGTACAACGAAAACGCGATGGCGACCAGCGAGAAGATGACAATCAAGATGATCGCGGGGCCGGCGAATAAGTAACCCGAGATCCATTTACTGGGCTGCTGCGCCCACGAGCGGCGTTTGTAAGTGGGTTCTTCCATGCCTGCTCTCCCAATGACGTTGTCCCACAGGGCCGGGGGGATACAGGGGCGAAACGGTTCGAACTTCAGGTTTCGCCCCTGTGAACGCCGGTCAAGCCAGAACAGCCGGCCAGTTGTGGCCGTCGTTCCGCTTAAGAGCCGGATGTCCGGCGGGTGATAACTTCTTTAACCTTGTTCTCGGCTTCCTGCAATGCCGCCGGGATTTCCACTTGACCCAGAATGGCCTTTTCCAGTTCCGGCCCAATGGCGTTGTTGGCTTCCTCAAAGAACGGGAAGTAAGGATAGATGTTGCCCGCTTCCGCTGCCCTGGTGGTGATTTCGCGCTGCGGCGCTGTCCCTAGCACCTCCTGCCACGCAGGGCTGTCGAAAAGCGCCTTGATGGGCGTCGTGCGGGTGGAGAGTTCGAAACGCTTGACGACCACCGGCGGCGTCGTGCAGTACTTCATCAGATCGAAAGCCTGATCGAGCTGCTTGCCCTGCTTGGGCAATGTGAACATATTCGACCAGGTGGTGGCGGAGGGTTTGGTTCCCGAGGGGCCTTGCGGGAACAGCATATACCAGAATTCGAAGCCTTCGGGCGCGGCGCCCGAGAACTCAGCCGTTGACCAGGTACCGGCGTAGATCATACCCACCTTGCCCTGCATGAAGAGTTGGCTATCCTGGCGATCCGGTGACGGCGGGAAGGAGACTTTGTGCGTATTAAGCAGATCGTACTCTTTTTGCAGCACTTCTTCGCCGTTCTTCGTGTTGAAGGTTGGTTCGGTGAAGTCCTCGTTGCTCATCGTGCCGCCGTTGGAGTAGATCCAGGAGGCAAACAGTTCTATGTAGCTGAAGGTCGAAACCAGGAAGCCGGCCTGCGTAATCTCATCGCCTTCCGTCTTCGTCATGGCCTTGGCGGCTTCTACGAAATCATCCCACGTCTTGATGCTCTCGCCCTTCGGGTCTATCCCGGCCTCTTGCGCCAACTTCGAGTTGATGGCGATGATGCCGGAGTCCGGACCTTCCCAGGGTACGCCGTAATAGGTGTTCGCCTTCGAGCGATAGAGGTTGGTCGCCTCGCCGAAGAACTGATCCGGCGCGAGCGCAGGCACGTTGGCGATGTAGGGATTGAGGTCGAGGAGCACGCCGCGATCGTACAGCTCGCGCGCCCAGATGATCGAAGAGTGCAACAGGTCAACGGGGCTGCCGGCTGCCGAATCGGCCAGCGCCTTTTGCAAATACTCTGCACCAAAACCGAGGAACTCGTACTGGATCTGAGTCCCGCCTGAATCGTTGGGATAGTTCTCGGAGAGCCAGTCAAACCAGGCCTTGTCGCCCAGAGAGGCTTCGGGGCTGTGCCATGTCCGATAGCGCAGAGTCACCGCCTCAGCCGCCGGTGCGGCGGGCGCCTCAGCTTCTGTCACCGGCTGTTCAGCCGGCGCTTCCTGAGCCGGCGCGGGCGGGGCGGCGGCGGGGACACAGGCGGCAATTGTCAAAGCGCCGGTTGCGATGCCGGCAGCCTGCAGAAATTGCCGTCGGGTTTGATGACGAAGAATCCTCATTGCTTCCTCCTGTTTGTGAATGAGCTAGTCGTGGCCCTGAAACACAGAAGATGCACCCAGAAGATGAATGTTAATCCTGATCTGTAGCTCACCTTCCAATGAAATTATAACAGCATGAAAACGAATGTCAAGCATGTTGCCAGTCTGGCGGTCTCGGCCGCTGCGCCGATTCGCGCCGCCACCAAGGTCGGCAGCGGCGACGCAGGAATTCCCAATGTAGGCACGACACGGGGTGTCATTCTGAGTGGGTTGACCTTCAGACATTCGTTATGGCGTGACTCCAACGAAGAATCTCTGGTTTGTGAGGCCGAGATGCTTCAGAGCCGCAGGCCTCCCTTTAGGGACTCCGTTCAGCATGACAAGCTACATTTGGAATTCCTGGCTGCGACGCTGCATCCTTGACACTCATCTTGACTTGGTTACAATGACAAGACGGTCTCCAATGCATGATGGCTATCTGATAGCGTGACCAGCGCGCCCGATCAACAGCGCATCACGGACGCCATGCCGTCGCGCGGCGATCTAGCAATCGCGGGCGAGGCCATGCAGCAGCGCCCCGAACACGCCGGACATTTCAGTAAAACCTTCTTGCGGCGCAACCTTATCCCGCCGTCGAGCAAACAGCAAGGAGACGATAGGATTTGCCACCATGAGCCAAGAAAGACTCAAGTTCGCGGTGCTGGGAACCGGCTTCTGGGCCAATTTCCAGATTCCGGCCTGGTTCGAGGTGGGAGGGGTCGAGCTGGTCGCCCTGTACAACCGGACGCGCGGCAAGGCCGAAACGATGGCCGGGCGCGTGACCGATGTCTGGGGCGCGGCGCCGCCGCGCGTGTACGATGACGCCGAGGCGCTATTCCGCAACGAAGAACTCGATTTCGTGGACATCATCACCGAAGTCCCGGCGCACGCGCCGCTGGTCCAACTGGCCGCGCAGTATCGTGTCCCGGTGATCTGCCAGAAGCCGATGGCGTCCGATTTCGCGACCGCGTGCAGCATGGTGAATGCCTGCCGCGCGACGGAGACGCCCTTCTTCATCCACGAGAACTTCCGCTGGCAGACGCCCATCCGCGAGCTGAAACAGGTCGTGGATTCGGGTCAGATCGGCCGCCCGTTCCGCGCCCGCATCCAGTTCGTGTTCTACAAGCCGTTCGTGTTCGAGAACCAGCCGATGCTGAAGCAACTTGACCGGCTGGCGCTGGCCGATGTGGGTAGCCACGTATTCGACCTGGCGCGCTTCTTCTTCGGTGAGCCGGCGAGCATCTATTGTCAGACCCATCGCACCCGACCCGATATCGTCGGCGAGGACGTGGCGAGCGCCGTATTGCGTTGTATCCCCACGAAGTCGGGAAGTATCCCAGCGGATGTGGAGGACGAACACGTCATTTGCAACTGCGACATGAGTTACTCCACGCGCACCGAGGATGAGCAGTTTCCGCAACCCCTCTTCTACATCGAAGGGACTGACGGCACAGTCGAACTGGCGCCCGATTTCTGGCTGCGCCTGACGACGGATGCGGGCACGTTCGCGCGCCGCGTGCCGCCGCCGCGTTATGCCTGGGCCGACCCGGATTATGCCGTGGTGCATTCGAGCATCGTGCCCTGCAACGCGAACCTGCTTGCCGCGCTGACCGGCGACGCAGAAGCGGAGACGACCGGCGAGGACAATCTCAAAACCGTCCGGCTGGTGCAACGCGCCTACGAATCAGCAACGGAGAACCGGGTGATCTATATTGATGATAACGACTGCCCTGTTGAATGATTTGATCAAGAATCCGCAAATTCCCGTAGTATAGGGCCTTGTGCCCGTCGCGGGCGTCCGCAAGGGGCCAAACTACCAGTCTTCGGATGGATATTCAGGGAACACAGGAGAAACCAATGAGCAATTCCAAGCAAGCGCAAAAACTACTGCATGATTTCAAAGGCGACACGTATCTGCACGGCCTGGGTGTATTGCCGCAAGTCGGCGCAGTGACGGCGACGCTGGGCAAACGAGCGGCGTTCATCGGCTGCCAGTTCCCCGGCTGCGAGTGCTACATGGATACGATCCGCGCTGCGTTGCGCGACGCCGGTGTGACCATCGTGGGTGAAACGGAGGGCGCCGCGCCCAACGCGCCGCGCGAAGACCTGGCGCGCATCACCGAGTTCCTGATCCGCACGAACCCCGACGTGATCGTCAGCTTTGGCGGCGGCAGCACCATTGACGCGGTGAAAGCGGCGGAGGTGTTGCGCACCCTGGGCGGCAGCATCGAAGACTACTTCGGAACCGGGCTGGTGACGGGGGCGCTGGAACGGACGGGGAAGTCGCTCACGCCGCACGTCGCGATTCAAACGGCGGCCAGCTCCGCCGCGCACCTCACCAAGTATTCCAACATCACCGACGTGGAGACCGGTCAGAAGAAGCTGATCGTAGACCCGGCCATCGTGCCGCAGCGCCCGGTGTTCGATTATGAAGTCAGCTTCGACGCGCCCCCAGCCCTCACCGCCGACGGCGCGCTCGATGGCATCTCGCACAGCCTTGAGGTGCTCTATTCCGCGGTGGGCAAGCCGGAGTACGCACGGGCGGCGGAGGTCGCGGGCGAGGGCATCCGGCTCATCGTGAATCACCTGCCGCGCGTCATGGCCGATCCGCAGGACGCGATGGGCCGCGAGGCGCTGGGGCTGGCCACCGACCTGGGCGGCTATGCCATCATGATCGGCGGCACCAACGGCGCGCACCTCACCAGCTTTTCGCTGGTTGACGTGCTGCCACATGGCCGGGCCTGTGGGATGCTCAATCCCTACTGGACCGTCTTCTTCGCCCCGGAAATCGAGGGGCCGCTGCGCCTGGTGGGAGGCATTTATCGCGACGCCGGTTATCTCGACGCCGACCTGGATCAGCTTCAGGGTCGCGAGCTGGGGCTGGCAGTGGCCGGGGCGATGATCGCATTCGAGCAGGCCGCCGGCTTCCCCACCCGCCTCGCCGATGTGCCCGGCTTCACCGACGAGCACATCGCGCGGGCGTTGGCCGCGGCCAAGAACCCGCAACTCCGCAGCAAGCTGGAAAACATGCCCGTCGCCATGACCACCGAGATGGTGGACGAATATATGGGGCCGGTGCTGGAAGCGGCGCAGACCGGCGACCTCAGCACGATCAAGAACGTGGCCTGAATGCGCATCAAGCTGGCCTATGGCAAGTCGGGGCTGTGGCTTGACCTGCCGGACGATTGGGACGTGACGGGGGTCGAGCCACGCTTCCAACCGCCGCTGCCCGACCCCCGCGCGGCGCTGACCGTTGCTTTATGTCAACCGATGGGCACGCCGCCCCTGCGCGATGTTGTGCAGCCGCGCTATCACGTCGGCGTGGTCTTCTCGGACATCACCCGCCCCACCCCGCATGAACTGATCCTGCCGGCGGTGCTGGGCGAGTTGAGCCACGTCCCGCGTGAGCAGATCACTCTGTTCAACGCGCTGGGCACGCACCGCCCCAACACCGAGGCCGAGCTGCGCGGGATGATCGGGGGGCTGGCAGACGAATACCGCGTGGTGCAGAACGATGCGTTCGACGCGGAGACGCAAGTCGGCCTGGGCGTCACCCGGCGCGGACACCAGGTCCGGCTTAACCGTGAGCTCGCGGCATGTAATATCAAAATCCTCACCGGTTTCATCGAGCCGCATTTCTTCGCCGGTTTCTCCGGCGGCGGCAAGGCATTGATGCCCGGCATGGCGGGCCAGCGCACAGTGCTGGGCAACCACGATGCGACGATGATCGGCGATCCGCACGCGACCTGGGGCGTGACGCACGGCAACCCCATCTGGGAAGAGGTGATGGAGGTCGCGCACATGGCGGGCGACACGTTCCTGGTCAACGTGACCCTCAACCGCGACAAGGCGATCACCGGCGTGTTTGCGGGCGACCTCGAACGGGCGCACGCGGCGGGCTGCGCCTTCGCAAAGCAGACCGCAATGGCGCCCGTCCCCGCGCCGTTCGACATCGTGATTACTACCAATTCCGGCTATCCGTTGGACCTCAACCTCTATCAGGCAGTTAAGGGGATGAGCGCCGCGGCGCAGGTGGTCAAACCGGGCGGCGCGATCATCATCGCCGCCGATTGCTGGGACGGCATCCCCGATCACGGGCTTTACGGCCAACTACTGCGCGACGCCGACAGCCCACAACAACTGCTGGACACCATCAACGCGCCGGACTTTGAGAAACAAGACCAATGGCAGGCGCAAATCCAGGCGCAGATTCAACTCAAGGCCGATGTCTACGTACACACCACCAACCTGACGGACGCGCAAATCCGCGCGGCGCTGCTTGCGCCGTGTCCCGACATCCGGGCGACGGTTGGCATGTTGCGCGAACGGTATGGGCCGAACGCGACCATCTGCATCTTGCCCGAAGGCCCGCAGACCATCCCCTACGTCGCCGGACGAGCAGGGACGAAGACGTAACCGCCATCACATCCACTCCGGAGATAACCATGAAATTAGGCATCGGCACGTATTGCTATATGTGGGCGATCGGCTTCGAGTTCGGCGATCGGGCGGCTGCGCCCGAACAGCCGATGGACGCCTTCGACTTGCTGTGTCGCGCGCACGAGCTTGACGTTCATCTCGTCCAGTACGGACCCAACTTGCCGCTTGCCGCGCTCTCAGACGCCGAACTCGCGCGCCTGCTGGATCAAGCCAAAGCATGGAACATCGAGCTGGAGTTGGGCACGCGTGGCATCGAGACCGACCACCTGCTGCGGCAGATTGCGCTGGCGAAACAGGTCGGCTCCAGGATCGTGCGCACTGTGCCTGAGATCGGCGGCGCGCCCGCGAGGATCGAGGAAATCCCCGAATACTTAGGGACAATCCTGCCGGTTCTGGAACGCGAAAACATCAAGCTCGGCCTGGAAAACGGCACCATCCCCGCGCTAGAGATTAAGGGTGTTCTCGATCAGGTAGGTAGCCCATACGTCGGCGTGGTGCTCGACATGGTGAACTCGTTGGCTGTGCCCGAGGGGTGGCGTCACGTCACGGAAGTCCTGGCCCCATATACGATCTGCCTGCACCATAAGGAGTTCATCATTCAACGCTACTGGCACATGATGGGGTTCGAGGTGCAGGGTCGCCCGGCGGGTACGGGGCAACTCGACACGCCCTGGGTGCTAGAGACGCTCAACTGGGCCGGCGCGACCTATAACGTGATCCTGGAAGTCTGGCCCCCCGAGCAAACTACCCTCGCCGAAACCATCGCGCTGGAAGATCAGTGGGTCCGGGAGAGCATCCCCTATTTGCGTCAGTTCATCACTGATTGAGTTTGACGGAAGGTGAATGTGCTACCGACACGCGTGCTGCTCTACGGCAAGGATGAGCCGCTGCCCGAGCGCATCCCGCTGCGCGCCGGGCCGCTGAACCTGATCTGGGAAGCAGGTGATCTGCGCAGCATCAAGCTGGGCGAGATCGAGATCGTGCGGCGCATCTACGTCGCCGTGCGCGACCGCGATTGGGGCACCGCGCCTCCGGTCATGGCAAACCTGGCGATGGAGGTGGGGGCGGACGCATTTCATATCGTCTTCGACGTCACAAACCGTGGTCAAGCCGATATAGACTTCACCTGGCGCGGCGAGATTACGGGGGAACCCCACGGGACGATTCGATTCAGCATGGACGGCGTAGCACAGAACACGTTTCTGCGAAACCGCATCGGCTTTTGCATCCTGCACCCGGATCATATCGCGGGGACGCGGGCGCGCGTGGCTCACATTGACGGATCATCCGAGGAAGGCCGCCTGCCAACACGCCTCGTCCACACACAACCCGTCTTGCCTTTCGCTGAGATGACCGGTATGACGCATGAGGTCGAACCAGGCGTCTGGGCAGAACTCCGCTTCACCGGCGACACCTTCGAGATGGAAGACCAGCGTAACTGGACCGATGCATCGTATAAGACCTTCTGCACACCGTTGCGCCTGCCCTACCCAATGGAGGTCACCGCGGGCACGCGCATCGCGCAGGCAGTGACACTGACGCTGCGCGTTCAGCGCGCGGCGACGGTGAAGGCCGAAGTTGCGACCGACGAGGCCACCTTCACGCTGAATCGGCACGCTCTGCCCATGCCGCTGCCGCAAATCGGCCTGGGGATGGCGAGCCACGGCGCGCCGCTCTCGCCGACCGAGATCATCCGCCTGCGCGCCCTGCATCCGGCCCATCTGCGCGTAGACCTGACCCTGAGCGACGCGGGTTACCCGGCGCGGTTCCTGCAGGCGGCGCGCGAAGCAGCAGCACTGGGCGCAGCGGTCGAAGCCGCGCTGTTCGTCTCGCCGGAGCACGCCGCCGCACAGTTCGCGGCCCTGAGTGCCACTGATGCGGAGACGCTATCGCACGTTGCGCGTTGGCTGGTTTACCCCGAACGCGAGTCCTTCGGAGGCGGCACGCCGCTTGTCGAGGTTCTGGAACCCGCCAGACACGCCCTTCCAGGATATAGCCGCGCGCCAATCCTCTCCGGAACCAACGCGGACTTCATCTTTCTGGCGCGCAGCGTCCCGCCGCTCGATCTGGTGGATGGGCTGACCTTTGCTATCACCCCGCAGGTTCACGCGTTCGATAACGCCTCTATCGTGGAGACGCTGGGGACGCAAGGTCAGGCGGTCGCCAACGCGCAGGCGCTGGCAGGGGGCAGACCGGTTTTTGTCAGCCCAATCACCCTCAAAATGCGGTACAACGCCTATGCGACCGGCCCGGTTGCGCCCACACCCGCGGGGCAGCTTCCGCCGCAGGTAGACCCGCGCCAGATGTCGCTCTTGCTGGCCGGTTGGACCGCCGCGAGCATCAAGCACATCGCGGAGGCAGGCGCGACAGGCGTCACCTACTACGAGACTACCGGCTGGCGCGGCGTGATGGAAACAGCATCCGGCGCGCCCTTACCGGAGCAATTCCGTTCTATCCCCGACGGAGTCTTCCCGGTTTATCACGTCCTCGCGGATGTGGGCGAGTTCTCCGCCGGTACGATCATTGCGAGCCGATCCAGCGACCCGCTGGCCTTCGATGGTCTCGTCTTATGTCGCAGCGAAGAAGTGCGCGTCATCCTGGCAAACTTGACCGCTGAAACCCGGACCGTCATCGTGCGCGGCCTGCACGGCGTAGCTGCCCTGCGCGTGCTCGACGCCGGGAACGCGGAAACCGCGATGCGCGAACCGGAAGCGTGCCGTGTTGCACCAATGACGCACCAAGTCATCCCTGCAACAGGTCTGCCGGTTGAACTGTCACCCTATGCCATGCTGCACATAGACGCTCACTGAGCCGAACCCAGCGCGTCGCCCTCCTTTGTAGTAACGGCTTCAGCCGTTCTACTGCCCCCCACAACGGCTGAAGCCGTCACTACAAAATGGCCGGTCAGGCTACGAAGGGACCGGCCCATTCTTGCCCAAAAGGAATATCCGTTCCTGAAAACATGTAGACCAGTCGTTATAATCCCGCTATGACCATCAACACACACGATCAAATCTTGCTGACCACCTGCGCCCTGCTGGAAAAACAGGGCTATCACGGCACGGGGTTGAGTGAAATCGTGCGGGAAAGCGGCGCGCCGAAAGGGTCGCTCTACTATTATTTTCCCTCGGGCAAAGAGCAGATCACCACCGAGGCGATTGCCCAGGCGGGGGCGATGACCGCCGAGCGCATTCGCGCGGGGCTGGCAGAGGTGGCCGATCCGGCGCAGGCGGTGCATGATTTCATCCTGAAGATCGCCGACGGGGTAGAGGCCAGCGGGTTTGCCGCGGGCAGCCCACTGACTGCCGTCGCGATGGAAACCGCACTGGGCAGCGAACGGATCAATGAGGCCTGCCGCAACGCCTATGCCCTGCTGATCGCCGCTTTCAGGGAACACCTGATTACGAACGGCATGGACGCTGCGAGGGCCATAGAATTCGCCACGTTTATCACGGCATCTATCGAAGGCGGGATCATCCTCAGCCGCGCCAACCACGATGGGACGCCCCTGCGCATGGTCGCAAGACAGCTTTTCAATCACTTATCAGGACAGGAATAACCCATGAGAGTTATCGTTTTCGGCGCTTCCGGCAAAACCGGCGTACACGTCGTCGAGCAGGCCCTGGCCGCGGGACATGATGTCACCGCCTTCGTGCGCACGCCTTCCAAGCTGACGATCCAAAATCCCCACCTCACCGTGTTCCAGGGCGACGTGATGAACGCCGAGCAAGTGGACAAGGCCATCGCCGGACAGGAAGCCGTGATCAGCGCGCTCGGCCCCAGCCGCCCACCGACGCCCGACATGATGAAGACTGCCGCGGCGAACATCACCTCGGCCATGCAGCGACATGGCGTCCGGCGGCTCATTTCGACCACCGGGGCGGGCGTCCGCGACCCCAGAGATCAGCCCAAACTCTCGGATAAATTGATCAAGACGCTGCTCGGCCTGCTTTCCGCCGAGGTGCTCCGCGACTCGGAGAATAACGTCAACGTGATCCGCGGACAGGGCAAGGATATTGACTGGACGATTGTGCGCTATCCCATGTTGACCGACGGTCCGCACACCGGCAAATATCGCGTGGGCTACATCGGCAAGGATTCCGGTTCACGCATCTCCCGCGCCGATGGGGCGGACTTTATCATCAAAGAACTCACAAAGGGCGAATATATCCATCAGGCCCCGATCGTCAGTTATTAGCCAGGATTGCGGGCCTGGCAGGCGTATGCTACGATTGCGCCGCAAGCCAGGCACAGATTTCAATCAGGAGGCCGCATGTCCAACCCGTCCGATCTACCCCCGCTTGATAGCGACTATCATCTGAGTCCAGAACAGATCGCGCAATATCGGCGCGATGGGCATATTCTGCTACACAGCGTCGCTTCGCCGGCTGAAGCAGCCGCATACGACCCGGTCATTTCCCATGCCGTTGAGCAATACAACACCGAATCGCGGGCGCTCGCCGAACGCGACACCTACGGGAAAGCCTTTCTTCAGGTGATGAACCTGTGGGTGCATGATGAAGCCGTGCAGCGCTATACGCTGGCGCGGCGATTCGCCAAGATCGCCGCCGACCTGATGGGCGTGGCCGGCGTGCGCATCTATCACGACCAGGCGCTTTACAAGGAACCGGGCGGCGGACATACCCCCTGGCATCAGGATCAGTATTACTGGCCGCTCGACACGAACAACGCGCTCACCCTGTGGATGCCGTTGGTGGATATCACATCGGAGATGGGGACGCTGACCTTTGCCTCACGTTCCGGCGCGCAGGGATACCTGAGTAAGATTCCCATTTCGGACGAATCGGAGCACTATTTCCAGGCGTGGGTGGACGAAAAGGGGTTCCCACTTGCCACCAACGGGGACATGACTGCGGGGGACGCTTCGTTCCATAGCGGCTGGGTGCTGCACAACGCGCCGGGGAACGCCACGGACACGATGCGCAAGGTGATGACCGTGATCTACTTCGCGGATGACACGCACGTGATCGAACCCGACAACCCCAACCGGATGCGCGATCTGGAACGCTGGCTGCCCGACATGAAACCGGGCGATCTCGCCGCCAGCCCGCTCAACCCCGTGGTGTATCATAAATAGGGCTGCCGAGCTACGTGTTCTGCCGGGCGGATTCTCTATTACCCTGCGGAGTGCGCATCTGAGGATGCGCACTCCGCAGGGTATGATGCATAGAGTCTATCCGCACATTCGTAGTTTAGCCCCTTGTGGGCGTCGCGGACGGGCACAAGGCCCTATACTACGAGGGTTTTCGGATAGATACATAGTAAATTACGGTCCATGCACAATCCAGACGGGCGGCCTGGAAGCGGAAATATAAATCAGCCGCAGGTCGCGGACGTTGGTGCCGCGCACCCCGGTATGAATCAGGTCGCCTACGGCGCTGAGCGCACCGTAAGAGTTGTGGTTATCCAGTTCGGCGTTCAGGTCCACCCCCGCCGATGCTGCTCGCTTCAGCGTAAAGCCATCCACAATGCCGCCCGCCGCATCGGTCGGCCCGTCGCCACCCTCAGAATCCACCGAGGCGACGACGATATTGGGGCTGTCCGCGATGCGGGTCGCCGCGGCCAAGGCAAACTCCTGATTGCGTCCTCCCATCCCCGTCGCATTACCGACCCGTACCAGTAGTTCACCGCCACAGATCAGCATACACGGCGGCGCGACCGGCTGAGATAGATACTCGATCTCCAGCGCCATGTGGCCGAACGCCTCGCCGATGGGCCGCGCCTCGACATCGTTCAGGCTGGATGCCATGACCAGCGGACGAATACCCAACGCCTCCGAGCGCTCCCTGGCCGCCTGCAGCATCGCTTCCGGTCCCATCACCCGGAAATAGTAATGCGGCTTTCCGGCAACCTCATCGTCCGTTAGGTGTCCATATTGCGGATCGGCGGTCGTCAGATGTGCGCGCACCGATTCGGGCACACGCTCCCACAAACCGTACTCACGCAGCACCTGACGCGCCGCGGCGTAGCCGCCATCATGTAACGCCGGTTGATAGGGATGGACCCGAAAGCCCTGCGGCGTCTCCTGCGTGACCATGTGAAACACCGTCGCGTCGCCCACGTAGCGGGCCAACCGGCTGTGCAACACGACCAACTGGTTTCGCACGGCGTTCGCCACCGGCATACTGACGCCGCACTCGAAATATAACAGTTGGTAGACGGTTCGGAGATCGTCGAGGCTGATGCCGGGGCCGGGCAACGCCGTCAGCGCGGTCGCGCCGCCGGAGTGACAGTGAAAAACAATGTCATCGCGCCGGGCCTTGCGCGCAATCTCCACGATGCGCTGCGCGCCGAGAATGCTGTCCTCATCGGGGAGCGGATGGCCCGCCAGGGTGACATGAATGCGTTTCAGGCGCACCGAGTCGCCCTTCTTCGCGACGATCTCACCCTCGGTAATTCGGTCGCCTAATAATTCTTCGAGGGCTTCGGCCTGTCGTTGAGCGACCTTTCCACCCCCGATGATGTAGATGTTGCTGACAGTGTCGAGATCGAACGAGAGCATAGGCAGGCCGGGCGGATCAGAAAGCGCAGGATCGCCCACGATCAGCCGCTCATCTTCGATGCGGACGATGCGCAGCACATTCTCGTAGGGATCGGGCGCGGCGAGGGCTTTTTCGAGCACATCGAGGACCACCTGGCGCGCTTCGACGTTGCCGTGTTGCAGGAGTTCATTCGAGTTCTGGATAATCATGTCGCTACTCTGGGACAGAATTGGGGATACGAGGGTCAATTATAGCCGGTTTTAGCACACGCGCAAACGCAATTGTGCCATGCCAGGAATTCTCAATGTAAACAAAAGAGCGACAGCGGCTAGAATGAAGGCGTCAGACATCCTATCCAGATCAAGAGCGATTTATGGCACCAACGCTATCGTTTGACCGGTTACGCTCGATTTTGATTGCGACAGTCGCC
>JBBQRS010000037.1:0-40227 GCA_038214535.1 Anaerolineae bacterium | reverse complement strand
GGTGTCATCTTCGGCCGGTACTTGACCGGGGGCAAGAACGTCTGGCTGAGATCATCGAATACGACAAACACGGTTACAATAAAGCTGGCATCCATGGCGGTTTCCTCCGGAACGCATCGGTTTGTGCAACCTAATGTTTCCTGAGAAGCCGCCGGACGCCAAATTAGCAATCACGGTAAGGATGAGAATAAGTATGGATAGAGGCACGGATGATTAGGCAAAGTATTGACAAAGAATCATTATTCGTGTATCATCCTGTTGTGAAAAGGGTGCGTGTGGTAAGATAGTGGGTAGAGAATATGTGAGGAGGCAACATGAGGACAATTATTATGGGCGGCACGGGCTTGATCGGGCGCGAGCTGGCTGCCGAGCTGGCGAAACGGGGGCACGAAGTGATCGTGCTCAGCCGAAACCCGAAACAGGCGGGTAAGCTGCCGGCCAACGTGCGGGCCGCGCAATGGGATGCCCGCACCGGCGAAGGCTGGTATGAGCTGATTACCGCCGATACGGCCATCGTTAACCTGGCAGGCGAGAACCTGTCCGAAAAACTGTGGTCCGATGAGCAGAAACAGATCATCCTGCGTAGCCGCGTGGATGCGGGCGCGGCGGTGGTAGATGCCGTGACCCGCGCGAGCACGTCCCCAAAAGTCGTCATCCAATCCTCCGGCGTGGGCTATTACGGCCCGCACGGGGATGAGGTGCTGGACGAAACCGCGCCGCCCGGCGATGACTTCCTGGCCGAAGTGTGCGTTGCATGGGAGGCCTCGACCGAGGCGGTAGAACAGGTCGGCGTGCGCCGCTGCGTCATCCGGCAGGGCGTGGTGCTCAGCCCGGATGCGACGGTGCTCAAGCGCCTGACCCTGCCCTTCGCCCTCTTTGCGGGCGGCCCCATCGGCGACGGTAAGCACTGGTTGTCGTGGATTCACATGACCGACGAGATCGCGGCCATCGTCTGGCTGCTGGATCACACCGATGCCAGCGGCGCGTTCAACCTCACTGCGCCGGAGCCGGTGCGCTTCGACCGGCTGGCGAAGGTCATCGGCAAGGTGATGGGCCGCCCGTCGTGGATCCCCGTACCCGCGTTCGCCGTGCGCGCCGCCTTTGGCGAGATGGGTTCGATGGTGCTGGAGGGCCAGCGGGCCGTACCGCGCCGTCTGCTCGACATGGGGTTCGACTTCAGCAGCTACCCTGCCATCGAGCCGGCGTTGCGCGACTTGCTGAAAAAACCGGGCCGTTAAGGCGGCGCATATGAAATACGAACATCGTTTTCTTGTGAATGCCCCGGTTGAAGCCGTGGCCGATTTTCACAAGAGCAGCGCCAGCCTGAAGGCCATCACCCCGCCGCCGTTCGTGATGCGGGTTCACCATGCCCCGGCGCGGCTTGCCGAGGGTGACGTGATGGACTTCACCATGTGGGCCGGCCCGATCCCGATTCACTGGGTCGCCCGCATCGAAGACGTGTCACCTTATGGTTTCGTGGACAAACAGGTTAAAGGACCATTCAAACACTGGCAGCACCGGCACACGTTCCGACCACGGGGTGCGCACACCACCGAAGTGATTGACGAGGTTGAAGCGGAACTTCGGCTGCATCCCTGGTGGGGGGCAGTTGGCGGCGGCATGTGGGCCGGGCTGCCAACACTCTTCGCCTATCGCCAGCAACGCACCCGCAGCCTGCTTGAGATGACCGGACGTCATGGCGCGTGACCGGCGCGTCGTCGTTATCGGCGCGGGCATCGGTGGGCTGACCGCGGCGGCCTTGCTGGCGAAAGCCGGTCTGGATGTGACCATCCTCGAAGCGCACATCTATCCGGGCGGCTGCGCGGGGACGTTTTACCATCAGAGCTACCGCTTCGATGCCGGGGCGACCCTCGCTGCGGGCTTCGAGCCAAGCGGCGGCATGATGCGCCTGGGCGAGGCGCTGGGCATCGCCTGGCCCGTGGACCCGGCGGAGGTTGCCCTGGCAGTGCGGCTGCCCGACGGGATCGTCGTCACCCGCTGGACCGACGCGGAGCGCTGGCGGCAAGAGCGGTTGGAGAAGTTCGGCCCTGTAGCGGAGTCGTTCTGGCGCTGGCAGGAACGCACGGCGGACGCCCTGTGGAGTCTGGCGCTGAACGGCGCGTCGTGGCCCCCGCAAGGCGGGCGTGAACTGGCGCGCCTCGGAGGCGCCGGAGTAAGGATGTCGGCGGGCGCGCCGGCCTCTCTGCCGGGGCTTGCACTGGACGCGCTGCGCCCCGTTGCGGCGCACCTGCGCGGCGCGCCCCAGAATCTGAGCCGCTATGTAGACGGACAACTGCTCATTTCCGCGCAGGCGACCTCGGATGCGGCAAATGCCCTGTACGGTGCGGCGGCGCTGGATATGCCGCGGCGCGGCGTGGCGCATGTACGCGGCGGCATGGGCACCATCGCAACCCTGCTGATGGAAGCCGTGCGACAGCAGGGCGGGCGTGTGCATCTCCGTCAGCGGGTGACTTCGGTGCAAACTGCGCCAAACGGTTACATCGTAATCACAGACAAGGGCATGACTGCGCCCGCCGATCACGTGATCTTCAACTTGCCGCCGTGGGATGCGGCGACTTTGCTGGGCGACGCCGCGCCGACAGCGCTGGGCAGGGCACATTTGCCCGCCGACGGTTGGGGCGCGTTTATGACCTATGTGGGGTTGGAGGAGAACGCGGCGACCACTACCGCGCCATTGCATCAGCAGACCCTGCTGGCCGAGCCGCCGGGTGAAGGCAACAGCCTCTTCCTCTCGCTCAGTCTGGCCGATGACCCCGGTCGCGCGCCGGCAGGCCATCGCGCCCTGACGATCAGCACCCACACGCAGCTCGGCCCCTGGTGGGAATTGTTCGAGCATGACCGTGACGCCTACGAAGCGCGCAAGACACAATACCTGGAGCGCTTGCTGAATGGTGCAGCGCACACGCTGCCGGGGGTGCGGGCATCGCTGAAGCTGGCGTTGCCGGGCACGCCGGTCAGCTTCCAACGCTTCACGCATCGCAGCCGGGGCTGGGTGGGCGGCTTTCCGCAGACCCGCCTCGATCGCGCCTGGGCGCCGGGCCTGGGGCGCGGTCTGTGGCTGGTGGGCGACAGCATCTTCCCCGGCCAATCGGTGCTCGCCACGGCGCTGGGCGGGCGTCGCGTCGCCGCGGCCATCATAGCAAGCGCACCGCGAGAGATCAGACGCACGGAATACACCACGCGCCGGGATTCGAGTACAATAAGCCCCATGTCTTCCGAGTCCGGCGCGCTGCGCGAGCATTCCAAATGACCTATTTCGGGTTCCTGATCCGGTTTATCGGGGTCCCCATCCTCCTGCTGATCGGGCTTCTGGCGTTCACGCGCCTGCGCAGGCGCACATTGCCGGGCTATCTGCGTGACATGCCGGGCTGGGCGGCCATCCTGATTCACATCTTCCTCGCCGTCGCCTGGACGACCCCGTGGGATAACTATCTCGTCGCGACCGGCGTGTGGTTTTATAACCCAGACCTGGTTACAGGCTTCACCCTGAGCTGGGTGCCGATCGAAGAATACACCTTCTTTGTGGTGCAGACGGCTATGACCGGGCTGTGGCTACTCTGGCTGGCGCATACGCTCAAGCCGGTGAGTTGGCCGCCGCCGCGCCGGCCCGCGCTACGCATCTGGCCGGCCGCGGCGTTGGGGGTGATCTGGCTGGCCTCGATCATCATCCTGATCTCGCGCTGGAAACCGGGCGTCTATCTCGGATTGGAACTGAGTTGGATGCTGCCGCCGATCATCTTGCAAACCGCCGCCGGCGCAGACCTTTTGTGGCATCAACGCCGGCTCGTCGCGGCCGCGTTGATCCCGGCGACGGTGTATCTGGCGCTGACCGACGCGCTCGCCATCGGGTCGGGGACGTGGACCATTGATCCTGCGCAATCCACGGGCCTCTTCGTCGGCGCGCTGCCGGTGGAGGAACTGATCTTCTTCGCGCTAACGAACACGCTGATCGTCTTCGGTATGACCCTGGTGTTGAGTTACAAGACTGTATGGGCGCAACTCTTCAGCCGCCGCGCCACCCAATCAAACACTGAACCAACATCCACATGATCGGATCGTAATGTAACCGTGCACCGCTGAAGCGCGATGAGAAGAAGAAATATCATGCAAAAAGGCCGTCTCGCTAATATTTTTCTGGTCGTCTTCATAGACTTGTTGGGCTTCGGGTTAATCCTGCCGCTGTTGCCATTCTACGCCGAGAGCTACGGCGCGACGGCGACCCTCGTCGGGCTGCTGGTCGCGATTTACGCCCTCGCGCAGTTCTTCGGCGCGCCTTTCCTGGGGCGGCTTTCCGACCGCTACGGCCGCCGTCCAGTCCTGCTGATCAGCATCGCCGGGACATCTTTCAGCTTCCTGATTCTGGCGCTGGCGCAACCGATCGGAAATGCGCTGGCCGGGGTCTTAAACGCAGCCAGCCCTAACGTTGCCATCCTGGCGGTGATGTTCGCATCCCGCGCGCTGGCGGGTCTCTTCGGCGGCAACCTGACCGTCGCGCAGGCTTACATCACCGATGTCACCGACGCCAGCAACCGGGCGAAGGGCCTGGGGTTGATCGGCGCGGCCTTCGGCCTCGGATTCATCCTCGGCCCGGCCATCGGTGGATTCCTCAGCGGTTGGGGTTATGCCATGCCGGCCTACGCCGCCGCCGGGCTGGCATTCATCAATCTCGTCGGCGTCTACTTCTTGCTGCCGGAATCGCTCACGCCAGAACGCCGCGCGCTCAAATCCGGCAACCAGCGCCAACTCGTCAGCCTCAGCGCCATGTGGCACGCCTTGAACAAGCCGCTGGTCGGCCCGCTGATGCACATCCGCCTCTTCTTCGGCATCGCGGTGGCGCTGTTCCAGACGATGTTCACCCTGTGGGCCAAAGATCGGCTGGGCCTCAGCGCACAAACCACGGCCTACATCCTGGCGTACGTCGGGCTGCTCTCGGTCATCGTGCAAGCCGGCATCGTGGGGCGGCTCAGCCAGCGCTTCAGCGACGGCCAGCTCATCTTCTGGAGCGTGGTGATCCAGGCGCCGTCGCTGCTGTTCTGGGCCTTCACCCCCAGCGTGCCGGTGCTGTTGCTGGTGCTGATCCCCATCTCCTTCTCGACCGGCGTCCTGAACACCATCATCAACACCGCGCTCACCCGCGTGGTGCCGCCCGAAGAGATCGGCGGCACGCTGGGCATCTCCGCATCGCTGGAGAGCCTTTCGCGCATCATCTCGCCCGCAATGGGCGGCTGGTTGCTGGGAACCGTCGGCGCGTGGGCGCCGGGCGTATTGGCCGCGATTATCATGGTGTGGGAAGCCAGCTTCGCCTGGCGCAACCTGATCAAGAAGCCGGCCTACGCGCTCTCCGTTCCGGGTGAAGAGCTGCAAGATATGGCCGAAGCGGTCGAACAGCGCCCCTAACGGGCAAGGAGGAATCGTTGAGAATACTTAAGTGGATACTTATCGGCGTTCTTGCGCTGCTGGCGGTTGGTGTGATCGGGTTCACGGTTTGGGCCTACACGCCCCTCGGCCCCACGCCTGAGGCGCTGGCGGCGCTGGAATCGGATGCGGCGGTGACGGTGGAAACGCAACCGTGGCTGACGTTCACGCCCGCGGGCGAGACTCCGACGACCGGCTTCATCTTCTATCCAGGCGGGCGCGTGGATGCGCGCTCATATGCACCTGTCGCGCACGCCATCGCCGCCGAAGGCTATCTCGTCACAATCGTGCCGATGCCGTTCAACCTCGCCGTGTTCGGCGTGGGCCGGGCCGATGCTGTGCGGGCAGCGCACCCCGAGATTACCGCGTGGGCCATCGGCGGGCATTCGCTGGGCGGCGCGATGGCGGCCAGCTATCTGTATCGCAAACCCACCGACACCTCCGGCCTCGTGCTGTGGGCCAGCTACCCGGCGAGCAGCAACAGCCTTGCCGAGCGGACCTTTCCCGCCACATCCATCTATGGGACAAATGACGGGGTCGCATCAGTGACCTTCGAGGCCACCGGCGCCCTCCTTCCCCCCGGCACGACCTTTGTTCCCATTGAAGGGGGCAACCACGCGCAGTTCGGTTCATACGGTCTACAGCCCGGCGACGGCGTAGCCACGATCAGCCCGGAGGAGCAACAGCGCCAGACAGTCGCCGCCACGGTTATCTTATTGGAACGCCTGAACACGCCGTAACTCGCGCAATGAGTTCGCCAAAAAAGCATATACAGACTATTGACAAAGTATGTACATCGTGATATGATGTCTTTGTAATCGAGACGTAAGGGGGCGTACATCGGCCGCCCGGTTGACAAGAGAAACGGAGTGATACACGTGGCGAACTTGAAAATACAGGCTAAAAACTTTACATTGAAAGATACGCGGGGGCAGGACATCCGGCTCTCCGATTATGAGGGAGAGAAGAACGTCGTGCTGGTGTTCAACCGGAGCATCCTCTGACCGTTCTGCCGCAAGCATATGGCGCAGTTGCGCCAAGATTACGAACAGTTCACGGCCCGCGACGCGGAAATTCTGGTCGTCAGCCCGGAAACGGCGGAAGAGGTGGCGAAGTTCTGGCAGGACCAGGACCTGCCCTTCCCCGGCATGGCTGACGCTGACCATAAGGTCGCGGATGCCTATGAGCAGAAGGTCAGCATGTTGCGGTTGGGGCGGCTGCCAGCCTTGATGGTGATTGACAAAGAGGGCAACATCCGCTACGCGCATCAAGGCGGCTTCATGCACGATATCCCGGAAAACAAAGAGGTGTTAGCCGTTCTTGAACGGCTGAACGCCGTTCAAGAACTCAGCAAGGCGTAGCCATGACAGCAGCACAAACACACGCCCGCTCTGCGCTGGTGTGGGGCGCATCGGGAGGCATGGGTCAAGCCATTGTCGCGCGGCTCCAGGCCGATGGGTGGACCGTCGGCGCGGTGAGCCGAGATCCGGGAGCCGATCAAGCACCGCGCCATTACGAAGCTGATGTTGCAGACCCGTTTTCCGTGCAACAAGCGGTGATGGCGCTGAGCCAGGAGATGGACACGTTCGACCTGTTCATTTACGCGGCCGGCGACATCACATCGGAACCTCTGGCGCGCATGTCGCCTGCGGTCTGGCAGCGCATCGTGGACGCCAACCTGACCGGCGCGTATCTGACCGCCCACTACAGCCTGCCGTTGCTCACAGAGGACGCGCCGTTGGTCTTCATCGGCGCGGTCAGCGAGCGGCTGCGGCTGCCCGGCCTGACGGCCTACGTTGCAGCGAAAGCGGGACTGGAAGCGATGGTCGAAGCATTGCGCAAGGAAGAGCGCAAGCGGCGCGTGATCCTGCTGCGCCCCGGCGCGGTCAACACGCGCTTTTGGGAAAAAGTACCCTTCCGGATGCCCGCCAACGCGCTCGCGCCGCAAGCAATCGCGGCTAAGATCGTGGAAGCTTACGGTAACGCGACGAATGGTGTGGTAGATCTTTAGTAAATGAGGGAGAGGTAGATATGGATTCTAAAATTCTTGTCGCCGGAGCCACCGGCGGCGTCGGAGAACAGGTCGTGCGTCAGTTATTGGCCGCTGGGCGCGCCGTGCGCATTCTCGTGCGCGACGAAGCGAAGGCGACAAAGCTATTCGCCGACACCGAACGATCGGATCAACTGGAATTTGTTGTCGGAGATGTGCGCCACCCGGAAACTCTGGGCCCGGCGTTCGCGGGCATGTCGCATGTGATTTGTGCCACCGGGTCGCGCGCACCCATCGGCGGCAACGCCCCGAAAAACGTGGACTACGAAGGGGTGAGCAACTTGGTGGACGCGGCGAAGGTCGCCGGGGTCACCCGCTTCCTGCTCGTCTCCTCGATGTCCGTCACCAAATCCAATCACTTCCTGAACGCCTTCGGTCAAGTGCTGACCTGGAAGCTGCGCGGCGAGAACGTGCTACGAGCCAGCGGCCTACCATATACCATCGTGCGCCCCGGCGGCCTGAAAGACGACCCCGGCGGCGTGCTGGCGCTCTACTTCGACCAGGGCGACCGGATCGGGACGGGGATGATCAGCCGCGCCGACGTGGCGACGGTCTGCCTGCACGCGTTGGGCCGCGTCGAAGCCCTCAATACCACGTTCGAAGTGGTCAACAAAGAGGGTTCGCCGCCCGATGCCGCGGGCTGGGATGCCCTCTTCGCGACGCTGCAGCCGGACGCCGCGCTTCCCGCGCCTCCTGAGTGAGCGTGAGACACACTCTGGTTCCCTCCCCCTCTGGGAGAGGGTCAGGGTGAGGGTAGAACGCCACCTGATTTTCACAGGCAGCAGCCTTGTTTTACAATAACGGCGTCAACCGGCCAATAATGAATGCACCAACAAAGTTAATCTGGGATTTCAGCCTGGTGCTGGCGCGGCGGCTCATGTTATGGGCCGGCCTGAGCGTCATTGCAGGGTTCATCCTGGTCGCGACCCAGATTCCGCAAGGATGGACGACGACATTCTGGGGCGGTTTCGGCTCACAGGCCATTCTTTGGGGCGCGATTGACGGGATCATCGCCGCGTTCGGTATCTATGGCACGCGCCGGAGCATCCGGCGGGCAGGCGAGGGCGACGAAGCGGCCGCGACGGCAGCAGCAAAAAAAGACGCCCAGCGGCTCAGACGGCTGTTGTGGATCAACACCGGATTGGATCTGTTATACGTCGCCGGCGGGCTGGCCTGGGCCTTGACCCGCGGCGCGGATGATCCGTTTGCAGCGGGCGTGGGTTGGGGCATCGTGGTGCAGGGCGCATTCCTGTTCATCTTCGATCTGCTCCATGCGCGGGCCATCCCGCTGGAGGAGCCAGCCCCGCTGGAGTTGAATCTCTTCCAGGGGCCCGAGCATCAGCCGTTCACCTGGGAAGCAGGCCGCCCGGCGGCGGTGCTGATGCACGGCTTTGGCGGCACCCCGGCGGAGATGCGCGACCTGGGGCACAAACTACACGACGCCGGATGGACGGTGCAAGGCGTGTTGTTACCGGGCTTCGGACCGGATATCACTTCCCTGCCGGAGCGCAGCTATCTCGAATGGGTTGCGACGGCGGAAGATGCGGTGAAGGGGTTGAAAGCAACGGGACATGCGCCGGTGATGCTCGTGGGCTACTCGTTGGGCAGCGCCGTGTCGCTGGCCGCAGCCGGGCAGGTTCAGGTGGACGGGCTGGCGCTGGTGGCGCCGTTCTGGTGGCGGGAAAGAGGTTGGATGCGTGTCCTCGGTGCGGCGATCCGCCCGTTTCTGCCATCGAATTTCCGACCGCTGAACAAGGCCAACTTCGATGACCCGCGTTTTCGCGAGGGTCTTTCCAAATTCCTGCCGGGAACCGACCTGGATGACCCGGAGGCGCGGGAAGGCCTGCGCAATCTGCGTTTCCCGCTCGACGTCATCGAGCAAATCCGCGAGGTTTCGGTGGTTGCGTTCGCATCGGCGTCACACGTAGGCGAACCCGTGTTGATGGTGCAGGGCCTCACCGATCCGGTGGTACGCATTCCGGCGACGAAAAAGTTGGCGGGCCAGTTTCCCAACGGCGTAAGCTACACGGAAGTAGACGGGGGGCACGATATTGTCCAGGCGGACAAGCCGACGTGGGACGCGGTCTCGCAGGCCGTGATGACATTTGCCGAGACGTTGCAACCGACGTAAGTCACACGATTAATGAGACCAGGACCCGCAACATGACCGCATTGCTGATGACCGTCGTCGGTTTCTTCGTCGGCTCGTTGCCGTTCTCGGTCTGGCTCGGACGGCTTTTCTTGAAGGAGGATGTGCGTCAATACGGCGACGGGAACCCCGGCGCGGCGAACGTGGGCAAAGCCGGCGGCCCTGTGTTGGGCATCATTGCCGTGCTCTTCGACGGCCTTAAGGGCGCGATTCCGGTCTTGATCGCCGTTTATCTCTTTGAGATCACGGGGCCAGCTTTGATCCCTGTGGCGCTGGCGCCGGTGCTGGGCCACGCCTTTTCGCCGTTCCTGGGGTTTTACGGCGGCAAGGCCATCGCCACGACGTTCGGCATCTGGCTGGGCTTAACAAGCTGGGTGGGGCCCGTGGTGCTGGGCGCGGTCGTCCTGGCGATTACTGCGGTGATCACCAGCAGCGCCTGGACGTTTATCCTGGCGATGTTCGGCTGGCTAGGCTTCATGCTCTGGCGTGGTTATGACGGGGTCTATATCGCGATTTGGGCCGGGAACATTCTGATTCTATTGTGGAAACATCGTTACAGCCTTGGCGAGCCGGTTAAGCTAAGACCATATATTACAGGTCTGTTTCATAAAGAGACGACGATCCACACGGGCAACTGATGGTTTATTGAGCATTGCGAAAGACGGGAACTACCGTGAAATCAGTCATTATCATCGGATCGGGCATGGGGGGGCTTGCGGCTGCCTTGCGGTTGCAGCACATGGGCTACCGCGTCACCGTCCTGGAAAAGAACTCTCGGCCCGGCGGGCGCACCAACGTCCTGGAAGAGCACGGGTTTCGCACGGATACAGGCCCCACCCTCCTGCTGATGAAGGATACGTTTGAAGACACCTACCGCGCCATCGGGCAGGACATCAACGAGCGGATCCCGTTCACGGTGCTCGACCCGAATTACCGCATCTACTTCCACGACGACACTTACCTCGATCTGTTCGGCAACATGGTACAGCTTGGGCAGGAAGTGGAAAAGTTCGAGCCGGGAGGGCGCGAGCATCTGTTTGAGTTCCTCGGTGAAAGCGCCCGGAAATACGATCTTGGTTTATCTTATGTAAATCGCAATTTCGATCACATCACGGACCTTGCCAACCCGGCGGCGGGCATCAAGGTGCTCAGCACGGGCGCGCTGCAAAATCTTTACGGCCACGTTTCCTCATTTTTCAAATCGGACAAGCTACAAAAAGCCTTCACCTTTCATTCGATGTTCCTGGGCCTTTCACCCTTCGACGCCCCCGCCATGTACTGCATGATCACCTATGCGGATTTCGTCGGCGGGATGCACTATCCCGCGGGCGGCATCTATACCATCGTCGAGGACATGGTGAAGCTGGCGCAGGAGATGGGCGTGGAGTTGCGCACATCGAGCCCGGTGGCCGAAATCCTCATTCGGGACGGGCGCGCGGTTGGCGTGCAACTGGAATCCGGCGAGCGAATCAACGCAGACATCGTCGTGTCCAACGCTGACTTGCCCTACACGTACAAAAAGCTCATTCCGGCGCAATACCGTCGCGACTACACCGATGAAAAGCTCGATAAGCTGGAATATGCGTGCTCCGGTTATCTGCTCTTTCTTGGTGTGGATAAAACCTACACGCACTTGCGCCATCAGGCGTTATTTTTCTCGGAAGATTACCGCGCCAATCTGGATGCGATTTACAAAACCAAAACCTTGCCCGCCGATCCGTCTTTCCACCTCAACGTGCCGACCGTGACTGATCCCACCCTGGCCCCGCCGGGACACACCCTGCTCTACGTGCTGGCCCCCATGCCGAACCTTGATTCAGACATTGATTGGGACGAGGCCGCACCCATCGTGCGCGAGCAGTTGCTGGGACAACTGGAGCACATCGTAGACCCGGAGTTGCGCGAGCATATCGTCTGGGAGCGCGAATATCGCCCGACCGATTGGCAGAGCGACATCAACGCGGTCTACGGCACGGCGTTCGGCTCGCTGGCGCACGGCTTCCTGCAATCCTCCTACTTTCGGCCCCACAACAAGGCGCGCGATATCGAAGGACTCTATTTCGTGGGCGAAGGAACCTATCCGGGAATCGGGATGCCGATGGTGATGATCTCGGCCCGGCTCCTGGCGGAAAGGTTAGAAGCCGAAAGATGACGACCCGACCCGTCGCCACGCCGGAAGACTACGAGGCCTGCCGCCAGTTGATGCACGGCTCCAGCAAGAACTACTCTTTTGCCAGCCGCTTCCTGCCGCAGAGCAAGTTGCACCACGTGCAGGCGCTCTACGCATTGATGCGCGTGGGCGATGATCGGGTAGACGTGTCACATGCGGGGTTTGCGTCGCCGCTGGCGGCGATTGATGATTGGGAGGAGATGTACTGGCGGGCGTTCGAGACGGGCGACAGCCCGCATCCGGTGATGCGCGCTTACCTCAACACGGCCATCGAGTGTGCCATCCCGGCCGAGGTTAACAGGCCCTATTTCCGTGCGATGCGCGACGATCTGACCATCACGCGCTTCCCCACCTTCAACGGCCTGCTCTACTACATGGAAGGCAGCGCGATGACGGTGGGCCGCGCGATGACCTATATCCTGGGCGTGCGCCCGCCGGCCGTGATCGAAGATATCCTGCCCTATGCGGATAGCCTGTCCGTCGCCATGCAGTTAAGCAATTTCTGGCGCGACGTGGGGCAAGACTGGGGCATTGGACGCGTCTACATCCCCCTCGAAGACATGGCGCGCTTCAACGTTACAGAGGCCGATATCGCCAACGGCAAGGTGACACCCAACTTCGCCGCCCTCCTCGAATTCGAGATCGAGCGCACAGAGCGCTTCTACATCCACGCGTGGGCAGGGGTGAAGCAGCTCGCGGCGGGCCGTTGGGGCGTGATGAGCGGTCTGGAGATCTATCGCGCGATCCTGATGGACATCCGCCGTCACAATTACAACGTCTTCACCCGCCGGTCGGGCACGACGAGCCTTCAAAAGCTCTGCCTGGTCGCGAAATCGCGCGTAGCGATTTATTGCCCCACGCGCGAACAAGTTACCCTTTCCGGCAACATCTGACCCATCAGGGTATCACCGACCTTATTCAAGCGTGGCCAGGCCGCGCTTCAGCGCCAGAATCGCCGCCTCCGTGCGGTCATTGGCTTGCAGCTTACCGATGATGATGCTCACGTAGTTCTTGACAGTCCCTTCGGCCAGATAGAGCGCCGCCGCGATCTCCCGGTTGCTCTTGCCCTGCGCCACCTGTTGCAAAATGCTGAGTTCCCGTTCGGTCAGTTCTTCGATGATCGACTGATGAACCGGCGCGACAATCGGCCCGGTCACAGGACGGCCTGCCTGTCCCTTCAAGCGGTTGAACTCGTTTAGCACCCTGCCCGCCACTGCCGGATCGAGCCGCACCTCACCGACCATCGCGTCCTCGATGGCCTGGACAATCTCCTCACTGTCGCTGTCCTTGAGCAGATACCCCCTGGCCCCGGCGCGGATGGCGTCGAACACCCAATCATCGGCGTCGTAAGTCGTCAACACCACCACTTTGACCATCGGGTACTGCTGCGTGATGCCCGCCGTCGCCTGGATGCCGTTGAGCCGCGGCATTTTCAGGTCCATCAGGACCACGTCGGGCTGGATGGCCGCGACCTGCTCCAGAGCCTCGATGCCGTCCGCCGCGGAGCCAACCACGGTGATCCCCGGTTGATGCTGCAAAATCACACCGAGACCCTGGCGGACGATATCCTGATCGTCAACAATCAATACGCGAATCATTTCTCCGCCTCCAGCACGACCTCTGTACCCTTGCCTGGCGCGGAATCCACCCGCAGCGCCGCGCCGATGAGCTCTGCGCGCTCGATCATGCCGGCCAGGCCATAACGATCTTGCGGCACAGCAGCAAGATCGAAGCCGACGCCATTGTCGCGAACTTCCAGCCGCACGCGATCCTCCGGCGCAAGGGCCAGGCTCACGCTGACTTCATTCGCGGCGGCGTGCTGCTCGACGTTGTTGAGCGCCGTCTCGGCCACCCGGTAGATTGCCTGCTCGGTGAGTGGATCCAGAACGCCGACTTCAGCGATATCACAGCCGCAATCCAGGCCGGTGCGGTCGGCCAGCTTGTCGCACAACTGGCGCAACGCCTCCGAAAGCCCCAGGTCTTCCAGAGGGGTCGCCCGAAGCGCCTGAATCGCCCGGCGCGATTCCTGGATCCCGCTGCGCACCGTCGCCTGCGCCTCCTTCAGTTGGCCGCGCGCCGCATCCGGGTCATAGGTCATCAGGGTGTCCAGCGCCTTGAGCTGTACGCTGAGCCCGGTGAGCGAGTGCGCCAACGTGTCGTGCAACTCGCGCGCGAGGCGGTTGCGCTCGCGAATCTCGGCAAGTTGCTCGACCGTGGCGGCGCGTTGCGCCAGTTGACGGTTCGCGGCCACCAATTGCAGGTGCTCGGAGCGCAGCCCGTTGACCAGTTGCAACACGACATACCCCAACAGCGCGATCATCGCCAGCCGCCCCGACACGCCCAGCAGGTAGATCGCGGCCCCGGCGGCGTCGCTGCCTGCGAGCGGGGTCAGGAGGATCTGCCCGGCCCCCAGGATTCCCAGCGCCGCCAGCAGGCCGCGTCGCCCATATTGCCAGGTCGCCAGGATCACCGGGATCACCATGAAGAGCGCCTCGAAGCCAATCCCCGGCAGCCCGTCGCGGCCGATGCGCGCCAACGCCTCCGCTGGCAAGCTGCGCACGATGAGCGCCTGCTCGATCAGTGGAACGACCAGGAACCAGCCCAGCGCCGCGGGCAGGAACCAGGATCGTAGCGCCTGCTGAACCCGATCCCACAGAACGAACACCAGGAAAGCTGCCGCCTCGATTACGAGCATCCACGGCAGCCAGACTGCCCCAGGCTGCGTCAGAAGGCCCGAGGCGCGGGCGAAGCTGAAGACCATCATCGCCATCACAGCCATCACGAGGCGCAGCGCGACCGCCTGTCGTAGCACGCGTAACAGGCCAGGCGCGATGCCGCCTTGCGCAGCGAAATCGCCCGCCGTTAAAGACTGGTTGAGGCCGATGTCAATCGTGTTTGCCTGCGTCATCACATCACCTTCAATGACGAAAAAATTCTATCTTCGTCAGCATACCACATCCGTCTACTCGTAACGCAGCGCCTCGATGGGACGCAGGTTCGATGCGCTCCATGCGGGGTAGATGCCGAAGATGATGCCCACGGCCGCCGCAAAGCCGGTCGCCAGCAAGATCGTCCCCATATCCACCGGCGCCGCAAAACCCAGCGGCCCGGAAGCAGCCTTCGCGATCAGCCACCCCAACAGGATGCCGATCAACCCGCCCAGCACGCTCACCAGCACCGCCTCCAGCAGGAACTGGATGAGGATATCGCGCCGCAACGCGCCGACCGCCTTGCGAATCCCGATCTCGCGGGTGCGCTCGCTGACGCTCACCAGCATGATGTTCATGATGCCGATGCCGCCCACCAGCAGCGAGATCGCCGCAACCGCGCCCAGGAAAGCGGTCAGCGCGCCGGTGATCTGGTTCACGCTTTCCAGCAGCGCCGTCTGGCTGAAGGTTGAAAAGTCGTTGTCAACGCCTTCGCCCAGACCGTGGGTCTTGCGTAGAGTGGCTTTGATCTGCTCCACCGCCGCGCTTGCCTGACCTTCGCTGGCCGCCTGCACCGTGATGCCGCTGACCGCATGACGCCCCGTCCGGGTTCGATCCGGGTAAAGCCTGGCCTGTGCAGTGCTGATCGGGATGTAAACATTCTCATCAGGATTGCCCCCGATCGTCTGCCCCTGTTCGGCCAGCACTCCCACCACTTCGTAAGCGCTTCCGCCAATCTTGATCTCACGGCCGATGGGGTTTTCACCGTCAAACAGGTCGGTTGTCACCGTCGTACCCAGCACGGCGACACGCGCCTTCGTATCCACATCGTTTTGCGTAATCCCGTCTCCGGCCTGGAAATCAGCCAGATTCGAGACTTCGAGATAGTTCGCCGTCACACCGATTACAGAAGAGGTCGTGCTGTTCGTTCCGTACACCACTTCCTGGCTGGTCTGGACGTTCGCAGCGACCGCTTTCACATCGGGCGCGTTCAGTGGGTTCGCCAGGGCGTCCACATCCTCCAGGCTCAGGGCCGGGTAGCCGCCGCTGTTCTCTCTATCGGTTGAGACCAGAATCAGGTTGGTGCCAATAGACGTAAGCTCGCCCGTCACAGATGCGGTCACGCCGTTGCCGATCGCCATCAGGGCGATGACCGCGGCCACGCCGATGATCACGCCCAGCATGGTCAGCGCCGACCGCAGCTTATGCGCCGAAATCGCATCCAGCGCCGAGATAAAACTTTCACCGAAATTCATGCTACACCCTCGCTCTGATGACCGTCATGACCGTTATGGTCATCCTGGATCAAGCCGTCGCGGATCCAGATGGTGCGATGCGCGCGGGCCGCGACATCCGGGTCGTGCGTGACCAGGATCACCATGATGCCCTGCTTATTCAAATCCTCGAAGATGCCCATGATTTCTTCGCCCGAATGAGTGTCCAGCGCGCCGGTTGGCTCATCGGCCAGGATGATGCCGGGATTGGTCGCCAACGCACGGGCAATCGCCACCCGCTGCTGCTGACCGCCGCTCAACTCGTCGGGCCGATGGTCGAGCCGGTCCCCCAGGCCCACGGCTTTCAGCGCCTTCTCGGCCAGCGCCAGCCGCTCCGTCCGTCCCACACCGGCGTACATCAACGGCAGGGCAACCTGTTTGATGGCAGACGTGCGCGGCAACAAATTGAACTGCTGAAACACGAACCCGATGTGCTTGTTACGAATCCGCGCCTGCTCGTCGTCAGTCATGTCGCTCACATCTACGCCGTCGAGGCAATAAAGCCCCGAGGTCGGCAGGTCCAGGCAACCGATGACGTTCATCAGCGTGCTCTTGCCCGAACCGGACGGCCCCATGATCGCCACGAACTCACCGTCTCCGATGGTCAAGTCAACCCCACGCAGCGCGTGGACGGTCTGCGTGCCCATCTGATATTCCTTAACGATCTCTTTCAACTCAATCATTGCCGGCCTCTCTCATCCGCCGAACGGGTTGCCGCCGCTTTGACCACGCGGGGGCATGAAGCCAGGTTGGGCCTGAGGCGTGGCGGCGACGATCTCGCCGATCAACACGCGGTCGCCCGCCTGTAAACCGCTCTTGATCTCGGTGTTATCGCCATCTTTCAGGCCGATAGTCACCTCGGTTGGAGAGGTCACGATCGCACCCTCGGGTCCGTCCGTCACCAGCTTCACCGAATAGGTCCCCGCATTGCGGTTGGCGGTGATGGCCTGGCTGGGTACCAGCAGCACATTATCGTGGGCCGCGATAATCAGCTCGGCGTCGGCGGTCATCCCGATGCGCACCGGCAGGTCGGTTTCACCCAGCGCAACTCGCACTTCATAGGATACGATCGCGCTATTGTTCGTGGTCGCCCTGGGCGCAATCGAGACGACCTCGCCCTTAATCGCCTGGCCGGGCCAGGTTTCCAGCGTCACAATGGCCGGCTGACCGACTGTCAGGTTGCCCACATCCACTTCGTCAACGCTCAACACCACTTCCAGTTTGCTGGTGTCGGCCATTTCAACCGCAAGGCCGGAGGCTTGTTCCGCGGCCGCGACGTGTACCGCGGTGATGACGCCGTCGAACGGTGCGCGCAAGGTGGCCTTATCCAGGTTATCCTTTGCAGCTTGCAAGTTCAACCGCGCCTGCTCTACCTGCGCCTGGGCCACGTCGGTCTTCTCACTACTCGCACCGCTCGTCACATTATCCAGTTGCGCCTGCGCCTGCGCCAGTTGCGATTCTGCCGCCGCCAATTCGGTCGCGGTAGGGCTGTTCAATAGTTTTTGCAGGTTGGCATTGGCTTGCGTCAGCGTCGCCTTGGACTGTTGAATCTGATCGTTCGTCGCGCCCTTCACCGCCTGGTCATAGGCAGATCTGGCCGACTGGTAGTTGTTGGTCGCTTTTTGCAGTTCGAGCGCCTGCGGCTTCATGCCGACATCGGGGTCGCCCGCGATCCGATCATACGCGGCTTGCGCCTGGCTCAACGCCGCCTGGGCGTTCTTCAGGTTTGCCTCGGCCTGCGCGACCGTATCGCTGTCCGGCCCGGCAATGAGCTTATCGTAGGCCGCCTGCGCGGACGCAACATTCGCGCGCGCCGCCCGAATGTCATTGGGGTCCGCGCCGTCCTTGACGTTCGCCAGATTGGCCTCCGCGCTCGCGACTGCGGCCTGCGCCGACGCCAGATCGGCTCCCGACGAGCCGTTGAGCAAGTCCTGCAAGTTGGCTTCCTGGATGGTCAAGTTGAGTTGGGCATTGGACACGGCTCGTTCCAGTGCGGCCGTGTCTAACACAACCAGCGGATCGCCCTGCTTCACGGCATCGCCAATGCTCACAGGCACGTCCTTCACCGTCCCGGCCTGCTCCAGGCTGAGCCGCGCCCCGCGGTGGGCTTCGATGTTGCCGGAAGCCATCGCGCCGGCAGATAGATTGCCGATGAATGCCTCGACCACTTGACCCGACGACCCCTGCGCCGCAGCCTCTGTCGCCTGTCCGGGGCCGATACCGAGGACGCGCATTAACAACGGCGCGACCACGATGATCGCGACAATCGCACCGACCACCCAGGGCCAGCGTCGACGTTTATTTCGTGATGAACTGTTACTCATAGTTTTGAAAACCTCCCGGCTTATCCCCAATTCATTGCTTAAAAATCTCCATGCTTATCATATCAAGAACGGTGAATCGGCAATAGTGCCTGCAGTCATGCGCTGGTATGACCAGCGTCATGGAGCCGACGAATCTTCGCTTAGATTGCCGGGATGCTTCACCGTCTTGCGTAATGATAAAGCGAAACCAAAGATGAGGGACTGAACCTATGCCAAACAGGTAGGGAGTGGAGAGGGTGAAGTGGTCAAACTGTCTGAAGGAGTGGCGCGATCCGCCGTTCTTTCTGCTTGCGCCAATGCACGATCATGAGCGCGGCGGCGAGAAAGCCGAACACCGCGGCCAACCGCAGGCCCAACACCAGCCCCTCGGGGGTGCGTCCGAGAACACCTGACAGCAAGGGGCCGACGACCAGTGCCGCGTTGACGAAAATACTGTACACACTGATGTAGATCGTGCGGTCGTCGTTCGGCGTCACAGACACGAGATTGTCGAACAGGGTGATGAAGATCGTCGCAGTGAACGCGCCGCCCAGGGCCGCCCACGGCACAATCCACCAGATTGTCGGCGAGAAGGACGTGAGCAGGGGGTAGACGGCATAGCCTGCGCACCCCAACGCCAGCGCGCGCTCGCGGCCGATCACCGGCGCGAACCGGCGCATCAACAGCGAACCGACCACCATCATGCCCGACGCCGTGGTAACCACAACGCTGATCTGCCCGTCGGTCGCCCCCAACGTGCGCGCCCAGTAGATGGGCAGCAGCGGACCGGTCATGCCGATTGCCATGTGCAACGTGGTGACGGCGGCCGTATACCGCGCAAAACCGGGATAGCGGAACAACTCCGGTATCCGGCTAAAGATGGAGTCTTTTTGGGGTCGGGGTGACGCAGGATGCTCAGGCACGACCATCTTCGTCACATACCACACACTCACCATAGACGCCAGCCAACCGAACAGAAAGATGACCTGGTAGTTCAGCGGGAAACCGACCCGTTGGAGCACACGACCGGCGATCAGCGTGGTCACGGTGCTCGCCAGCCCCAGCCCCGCAAGGCGCAACCCCACGACATTAGGAATTTGATGCTGGGGTACCGCGTCGGCCATCATGGACAAAAAGCTGGTGTTCGAGGCAGTTATCGGAAATGCCTGAAGAAAAATCAAGAACACCGTGAGTGGCGCCAGCGCCCGATCAATGAGGAATGGCAGCAGGGCAATGATGAGATAAAAAAAGCGGTGCCAGAAGAGGCCACCGATCACCCAGCGCATCCGGTGGCCGGTGCGGCGCATCAATCCGGTCACGGGGAGTTGCCAGAAAATGGCGACCAGCGCCGGGCCAAACACCAGTGCGCTCACCAGCAGGCTGGACGCGCCGAGCCGGACGATATAGACGGATATCAAATTGATGCACGTGCCGACGAAAATACCGTACCAGGTGATTTCCATGACCAGGTTATGGGCGTTTGCCTGCACCTGATCTGGGGTCGGCTGGGGGTCGGCCACGCGCCCCAGACCGATGAACTCCAGCATCCGGTAGCGGAGTGACCCGACAGTCATCTCAGGCATCAGTCGTTCACGCGCGTTCGACCAGCTCGATGAGGACTCCGTGCGCGCCCTTCGGGTGGATGAACGCCACCCGACCATGCGCGCCCTGCTTCGGCGTATCGTCAATCAGCGCCGCGCCGCGTTCCTTCAGGTCGGCCAGCGCCGCGTCAATGTCATCCACCTCGAGGCAGATGTGGTGCAGCCCCTCGCCGCGCCGGGCCAGATATTTACCGATCCCCGAATCCGCGCTGAGCGGTTCGAGCAGCTCGATCTCGCCATCGCCCACCGGCAGGAAGGCCGCCTTAACACCCTGCTCCGGGATTTCGGCAATATGATCCAGCGCCATGCCCAGGGCATCCCGGTAGGTCGCCAGCGCAGTATCGAGGTTTTCCACCACAATGGCAATATGGTCAACGCGCTTAATGGTCATCGCTTCTCCATACAACACTCAGGAGTCAGTAAAGGTGAATTTTGTCATTCTGAGCGGGTCAACCTTAAGACGTTCGTCGCGGCACGACTCCAGCGAAGAATCTCTCGCAACACGAGGCGAGACCCTTCGCTGGAGGCAAACCGTAGCGTACTTTGAGTGGCTAACCCGCTCAGGGTGACATCATAAAAACTAACGTTACAGACTGCTCAATCCGGCCGCACGCACCAGGCTTCGCGCTCGGCGTCGAAGTCGGCAATCCGGTCGAGGGGCAGCTTCATGTATTTGCCCACCGCCTCGGCCGCGACCGTGCCATCGGGCAAGAGCAACTCGCCGGAACCCTGAAACATCCGTGAGCCTTCGGAGATGATGCGCCCCACCACGGTCAACTCGACGCCGATCGGCGCGGGCTGGCGGAACCGCATGGTCAGTTCGGCGGTGACGCCCCAAATGTCGTCGCCGTATCTGACCATAATGGCGCGCCCGATCGCCTCATCCATCACGGCGGTGATCACGCCGCCATGCAGCCGGCCTGGATAGCCCTGATGGTGATCCGCGCCGGTGAACCGCGCCAGCACCGAGCCGTCCTCGCGCTCGTAAAAGCGTACGTGAACGCCCGCCGGGTTGCTCTCGCCACACACGAAACACATGCGGCTGGTCGGTTGCTTGTTCATCGCTATGGCCTGTACTCGCCAAACACGTCGCGCAGGACGTTGCAGATCTCGCCCAGCGTGGCATACGCGCTGACTGCTTCGACGAATAACGGCATCAACGGCGCAGATGGGTCCACTGCCGCAACCCGGATGCGCGCCAGCACATCGGTGACGCGTTCGTTGTCGCGTCCTAACCGCAGCGCGGACAGGCGCGTGATCTGCTCGGCCTGCACCGCTTCGTCAATCCGCAACAGGTCGCCGGGCGGCGCGTCATGAGTGGTCTGGAAACGGTTGACCCCCACCACCACCTGGTCGCCGCTCTCGACCGCGCGGAGGGCGGCATAGGCGGCATCCTGAATCTCGGCCTGGATGTAACCACCCTCGATGGCCTTGCGCGCGCCGCCCATCGCATCAATCCGTGCCAGATACCGCCCGACGCGTTCTTCGATCTGGTCGGTCAGGTATTCCACGTAGTAGGAGCCGGCCAGCGGGTCCACCGTCTCGGCCACGCCCGACTCGTAGGCGATCACCTGTTGTGTGCGGAGCGCCACCTGCACGGAGGACTCGGTGGGCAACGCCAGCGCCTCGTCCTGCGAATTGGTGTGCAGCGACTGCGTGCCGCCCAGCACCGCCGCAAGCGCCTGAAGTGTTACCCGCACGACGTTGTTCTCCGGCTGTTGCGCCGTCAGCGTCGAGCCGGCCGTCTGGGTGTGAAACCGTAGTTGCCAGCTCTTGGGGTCACGCGCGCCGAACCGCTCGCACATGATCTTCGCCCACAGTCGCCGCGCCGCGCGGAACTTGGCGACCTCCTCGAACAGATCGTTGTGCGCGTTGAAGAAGAACGCCAACTGCGGCGCGAAATCGTCCACCGCCAGCCCGGCGTCAATGGCCGCGCTGACGTACTCGATCGCGTTCGCCAGCGTGAAGGCCACTTCCTGCACGGCGGTAGACCCCGCCTCACGGATATGATAGCCGCTGATGCTGATGGTGTTCCAGTGCGGCACGTCGGCGGCGCAGTAGCGGAACAGATCGGTGATGAGCCGCATCGAGGGCGCGGGCGGGTAGATATAGGTGCCACGCGCGATGTATTCTTTGAGGATGTCGTTTTGGACGGTGCCGCGCAGACCGCGCGGGTCCACGCCCTGCTTCTGCGCCACGGCGATCAGCATGGCGAGCAGGATGCCGGCGGGCGCGTTGATGGTCATGCTGACGCTGACCTTGTCCAGCGGGATGCCGTCGAACAGCGTCTCCATGTCGGCCAGCGAGGCAATCGCCACGCCCACCTTACCCACTTCGCCCAACGCCAGCGGATCGTCCGAGTCATAACCGATCTGCGTGGGCAGGTCGAAGGCCACGCTGAGGCCGGTCTGGCCCTGTGCGAGCAAATACTTGTAGCGCTGGTTGCTCTCGGCCGCGGAGCCGAACCCGGCATACTGGCGCATCGTCCAGAACCGCCCGCGATACATGGTCGGTTGGACGCCGCGCGTGAACGGATACTCGCCGGGGAAACCCTGTCCGGCAAGATAGCGCTCCGTCAGTGCGGGGCAAGCAGCGGCCAGTTCTTCATCGGGCAGATGCAGCCGCTCCACCGGAATGCCTGACGAGGTTTCAAATTCAGTTTTACGTTCGGGCGAACGCGCCGCCGTGCGCGCAACGGGGCCCGCCTCCCAGCGGACCAGTTCATCCGCCAGCCCGCGGTCATCAGGCGCATTGCTCATATTGATGTCTCCAACAGAAGATGAGGGCGCTGTCGAGGCGCTTCGGACAGGCGCTAAGCTCCATACTTTTCGGCGTACAACCCCGCATCATACTCGGCGCGCCGGTTCGGGCAGACCTCCCGCGGACACAGCCGACAATTGATGTGACTATCTTGTCCCGTGAAGAGCAAGCCGGAAACCGTCTTCGCCGGGCGCATCAAATAGGTGTTCATCAACTCAACGCCGATCGCCGCCTGGGTGTCGCCAAGCATATCGAACAGCACGCGTTGCTCGCGCAAGGGCCAATCGGCCAGCGAACCGGGGTTCATCTCCGAAGCGTGCTCGATGGCATAACGGTCGCGCAGATACGCGCCGAAGGCTTGGCGCGCCTCATAAAGCGCGGCCTCGCTCGCCTGCACCGCGTAGTACTGGTGCAACAGGTCGGGTTGCGCCCAGCCCCATTCTTCCAACTCGTGGCCCGCCGTACAGACGTAAATGAAGATGCGTTCCGTCTGTGCGAGGTTGACGCTCAGCACCCGGCTGTTGAAGCGGGACCCGTCTGCAACGATCCAGTCGGGCCCGCGCTCCTCGATGAAAGCCAACCGGTACATCGCCTTGGGGCGCACGATCTCCTGCGCCTGCGCCACGATCTCGGCAAGCTCATCGCGCAGGCCGCTGCCCGGTCGCATCCGCAGCCGCAAGGCCAACGCCTCCACGTCAATCGTACCTGGCAAGGGGTCGAGAATGATCGGTTCCATTGAATTAAGCCGGTTTCGTCCCGAAGACAACGTCCCACAGCGGCGAGCTGACGCCGTAACGCTTATCGGGAGTCTTGTAATGATGTTGCATGTGATAACGCTTGAGATATTTGAGCGGCGCCCAGCGCATCGGGAAGTGATGCGTGGCATAGTGGGTCAGATCGTAAATCAGATAGCCGACGATGAAGCCGGCAAACATCGGCGGCAGCCAGGCGCGCGCATCCAGCACCACCACGAGCAACAGATAGAACAACCCGTAGAAGATCAGCGCTAGCGGGATGCTCACCACCGGCGGCATCACCAGGCGCGTCTTGCATTGCGGCTGCGCATGGTGTACGCCATGAAACAGGAAGAAGATACGCTCCATCTCCGGCGATGATGGCTCATAATGAAACACGAACCGGTGCATCAGATACTCGGTCAACGTCCAGACGAACACACCGATCAGGAACGCGACCGGGACATACGCCCACGACGCGCCGGGAACGTGCCGTGCGAACGACAGCCACAAGAAGAGCAATACCACCGGCAGCCACAAAATCAGTACCACCACCGGGCTGATGTGGGTGAACATCTCCAGAAAATCCGACTTGAACAGCCGGATGGGTTCGTCGCTGTGATTGATCTCGATTCGTCTCGCGTGTGCCATCGTGTCCTCCGATACGAGTATACAAGGGGCAGTAGAGAAGTATACACGTAGACAAGTAGACAAGGATATAAGGGCCGTTTATGACAACCCTGGATCAGCGCAATGTCAGCAATACCTGGCCGCCGGTAACTTGCGCGCCCGGCTCCGTCCGAATTTCATGCACCACGCCGTGACGCGGCGCGCGCAACTCATTCTCCATCTTCATCGCTTCGAGGATCAATAAGGTCTCACCCTCTTCGACCTCCTGATCCGGCTCCACCAGCACCTTGACCACAAGGCCCGGAATCGGCGCCTTCAGCGCCTGCTCCGCGTCCGAAACGTGAATCCGCCGGTCGGCCTGCGCCAGCCGGCGTGACCGCTCATCCTGCACCCGCACAATGTAGCGCCGCCCGGAGAGAATGATCGGATACAGGTCGCTGTGCCCTTCCATCTCTTCGAGCAGGATCTCGTGAGAGGCATTTTCCAACAACAAAGAATGCGTTTGGCCGCCCGCAGGTCGCATATCGGCGGCCAGCTCGACGCCATCCACAAGGACGCGGCCGTGCGCCTCAACCGAGATTTCATACGTCACGCCGTCTACCGTGGCGAAATACTTCATGCGCTGCCTCTCAAACCCCTCGGCCGCCCGGCCTACCGGCCAGCTTCCAGGGACTCACCCTGGCCCCATCGTCACCGCAGGGCGCCCCCAGAATCACCGCCTGTTGTGCGCGCTCGTGTTCGGCCAGCACGGCGGCGATGGCCGCGACCTGCTGGAGATCCTGGCCGGGTGCGGGCGCGAGCTTAAACCCGTTCGGTCCATCCAGGAAGCTCGTGTCGAACTGACCCCACTGAAACACCGTACTGTCCATCACCTGCTGGTGAAACGGGATCGTAGTGTGCAGGCCGCCGATCCGGTATTCATCCAGGGCACGCCGCATCCGCAGCACGGCCTCGGCGCGCGTCTCACCCCACACCACCAACTTCGCCAACATCGGGTCGTAATAGAGGCTGATCTCCTGACCGACGTAGATGCCGCTTTCCAACCGCACGCCAGGGCCATGTGGCTCGGAGAGGCTGGTCACGCGCCCGCCTTCGGGCAGAAAATCGCGGAACGGGTTCTCCGCGTTGATGCGGCACTCGATCGCGTGCCCTTGCAGCCGGATATCTTCCTGTCGCCAGCGCAGCTTGCGCCCCGAAGCAATCGCCAACTGCTCTTTGACAATATCAATGCCGGTCACCAACTCGGTGACGGGATGCTCCACTTGCAGCCGGGTGTTCATCTCCAGGAAATAGAAGTCGCCCGCGCGGTCGAGCAAGAACTCCACGGTGCCGGCGTTGGTGTAGCTCACGGCCTGCGCCGCGCGCACCGCAATCGCGCCCATCTTCGCCCGCAAATCGGCGGACACCGCAATCGAGGGCGCTTCCTCGATCAGTTTCTGGTGCCGACGCTGGATGCTGCACTCGCGCTCGCCCAGGTGGATGTAGTTGCCGAAGTTGTCTGCGAGGACCTGGACTTCGACGTGCCGCGCCCGCTCGATCACTTTCTCGATGTAAACAGCGTCATCACTGAACGCCTTCAGCGCCTCCCGCCGCGCCGCTTCCAGCGCGGTCGGCAATTCAGCGAGCGTGCGCACCCGGCGCATCCCCTTCCCCCCGCCACCCGCCGCGGCTTTCACCATGACAGGGAAACCGATGGCGTTCGCGACCTCGGCCGCCTGCGCATCGGTGATGGCGCGCCCCGTGTCACCGAGGACCGTATCGCTGCCGGGCGCCACCGGGATACCTGCCGCGATCATCTTGGCGCGCGCCCGTAGCTTGTCACCCATCGCGCGGATCGCCGTGGGCGGCGGCCCCACCCACGCCAACCCGGCGTCAATCACCGCCTGTGCGAATTCGGCGTTCTCCGACAGAAAGCCATAGCCCGGATGCACCGCCTCTGCGCCCGATTTCAGCGCCGCCTCAATGATCGTGGGAATATTCAGATAGCTCTCGCGCGGGGGCGGCGGCCCCACCCGATACGCCTGATCGGCATAGCGCACGTGCAGCGCCGTGCGGTCGGCGTCGGAATAGATCGCCACGGTGCGCAATCCGCGCTCATCGCACGCTCGCAGCACCCGGACGGCGATCTCTCCCCGGTTAGCAACCAGAACTGTTTGAAACATAAACTTCTAATCCGTAATCAGTGCGTGCCGAGGCGTAAATCCCCCGTTGCTTCTACAATGGAATATTGCCGTGCTTTTTCGGCGGGTTGGTGTCGCGCTTGTTTTGCAGCATCTCCAGCGCGTTGATCAGCCGCGGGCGCGTCTCGTGCGGCTCGATCACGGCGTCAATGAACCCGCGCGACGCCGCCACATAAGGGTTGGCGAACTTCTCGCGATATTCCGTGACCTGCGCCACGCGCGCGACCTCCGGCGATTCCGCTTTCTCGATCTCGCGCCGGAAGATGATGTTGACCGCGCCTTCCGGCCCCATCACGGCAATCTCCGCCGAGGGCCAGGCCAGGTTGATGTCGCCGCGCATGTGCTTTGAACTCATCACACAGTATGCACCACCGTAAGCCTTGCGCGTGATCACTGTCACCTTGGGCACAGTCGCTTCGGCATACGCATAGATCAGCTTGGCCCCGTGGCGGATGATGCCGCCATGCTCCTGCTCGGTGCCGGGCAAGAATCCGGGCACATCCACCAGTGTCAGGATCGGGATGTTGAACGCGTCGCAGAAGCGCACGAAGCGCGCGGCCTTGACGCTGGCGTCAATATCGAGCACACCGGCCAGGTACGCGGGCTGGTTGGCGATGATCCCGATGCTGCGCCCATCCAGCCGGGCGAAGCCGATGAAGACATTCTGCGCCCAGTTCTGCATCACTTCCAGAAAGTCGCCGTTGTCCACCAACCGGCCGATGACCTCGCGCATGTCGTAGGGCCGGTTCGGTTCGAGCGGGATGATGTGATCGAGGGCGTCATCGGTGCGCAACGGATCGTCGTCGCTGCTAACAATCGGCGGATCTTCCATGTTGTTGTTGGGCATGAAGCTCAATAACTTTTGCACCAGGAACAGCGCATCCTCCTCGCCGTCGGCGGCAAAATGCGCGACGCCGCTCAGCGAGGCGTGGGTCTCCGCGCCGCCCAGCTCCTCGAAACCGACCTCCTCATGCGTCACCGTCTTGACCACCTCCGGCCCCGTGACGAACATGTAGCTGCTGTTCTTGACCATCAGCACGAAGTCGGTGATCGCCGGCGAGTACACCGCGCCGCCCGCACACGGCCCCATGATGACACTGATCTGCGGGACAACGCCCGATGCCAGCGTATTCCGCAGGAAGATGTCGGCATAACCGGCGAGGCTCAGGACGCCCTCCTGGATGCGCGCGCCGCCGGAATCAGTCAGGCCAATCACCGGCGCGCCGTTTTTCATCGCCATGTCCATCACTTTGCAGATTTTCTCCGCCTGCGTCTCGGAAAGCGAACCGCCGAACACGGTGAAATCCTGGGAATAGACGTAGACCAGCCGCCGGTCAACCGTCCCGTAGCCGGTAATCACGCCGTCGCCGAGAAACTGCTGGCCCTCCATGCCAAAATCGTGGCTGCGATGCGTGACGAAGCGATCCAGTTCCACGAAACTGCCCTTGTCGAGCAAGAGGTCCAGCCGTTCGCGCGCGGTGAGTTTGCCGCTGGCATGTTGCCGGTCAATGCGCGCCTGCCCGCCCCCCTGGGTCGAGCGATACTGCATGTCGCGCAGCGTTTGAATCTTGTCCTGATTTGTCATGAATGCTCCGTGTACCCGGCGTTTAACCTTTTTGCGCCGCGGTCGCCATCGTGCTGAGGGTAGGCGTTTCGGGCGTGCGACGCACCAGCAGAGAGCCAAGCCCCCATAACGCCAGGCTCAAGAGGAACACCGCGCCGAGGGGAATCAAAAACGCGTCAAACCAGAACTTGTCCGGAAAGATACGAATGAGTGAACTCTCCCAACTGAACGTCCACGTGCCGGGAGGGAAGAAAACATCGTGAAACGTGACGAAGAACGAACGCCAACTTAATAACGCGAAGATCACCAGCACGGCCAATAACCCAGCCGTCAGCGCGCCGCCGTTGCGCAACGCCAGATACGCCTGCCGGCGATTGCCCTTGCTCGCAAGCAAGATCGCGAACCCTCCGACAACGACCACCAGCGAAATCAGCCAGACGGTCTTCAAACGATCCGTTAACCGCTTCACGTCCTCCATGTGGCTCAGCTCTTCCGGCGTGAAAAGCGATTGGCCGGAATTAGGCAGGCGCAGGACGCCGATGATGTCAATCGCCTGCTCTGGCGGCAGCGGGCTGTTCAAAAATTCGATGGAAGCCAGGCTGTACTCCAATCGCTGCTCCGTGGTGAAGCCGTAAGGATCGGGCGGGAAGCTCACGCGCGTGTATTCCCAGCGCGGGAACCAGCCGGTGAACATGATGCGCACCGCCGTCAACACCAGGAAAAACGGCAACGCGACCACCACGGTCCACTTGATGCTCCGGGCAATCCAGCTATTCACATGCACCCCCTGCCGCTGCGGGAATTACCGCGAGCCAGGCCCGCTTTAGCTGCATCACTTCTGGCTTAACCCACTCATCACCGTCAAAGCATCGGTCGAACCAATCCAGCATCCGGTCGGAATACGCCGATCCGGCGACATCCAGCCCCTGAAGATGGTCCGCGCCAGGAATACGCCAAAACTCGCATTTACCGTCGCTGCCCGCCTCACATAGCATCTGATGCGCCCGTTCGCTATGCTCGATCGGGACGTGACGGTCGTTCTCGCCGTGGATCAGCAACACGGGCGGCCACCCGCGTGACTTGGCAACAAGGCGGCCATCGGGGAACGCGCGCGCCCGCGCCTCCTCGGTGAGTTTCTGCAAAACAGGACGCACGATGAGCGTCGCCGAGGGGCCGAGCAGGCCGGTGTACAGGCCGTCCGCCGATATAGGGATGCTGTCGAGCACGAAGGCGTCTAGCCCGCCCGACGCCGGGCGAACCGCCAGAAGCAACCCCAGCATCGCGCCGAGCGAGTTGCCCCAGAACCCCAGCCAGAGTTGCCGGTGTTCCATGCGCAGCCAGCGCGCCCAGCCGGTCAGGTCGCTCAAAAGCCGTCTGCCGTCGGTGGCCCACGGGCCTTCGGAAAGACCGTGGGCCCGCGCATCAACCAACAGCAGATTATAGCCGCGTTCACGGGCCGCGCGCACCAGCGGCCATGCCATCAGCGGCGCGTGATCGTCGGCCATCAGCAGGCCGGCCGCGCCATTGAAGCCATGATGCTGGATGATCGTCCGATCCGAATCTGCGCCCGCCGCACGAATCCAGATCGCGTGGAGACGCGCGCCGTCAGCCGTGATGCGATAGACATCCTCCGCGTGAGGACGCAGATCGGGCGGTATCTCCACATGGATACGCCGTGGGTGTGTGAAATAAAAGTACGCGCCGCCCATTGCAATCCCTGCACCGAGCAGCGACGAAGCTGTCTGTCCGATAAGCGTTTGAACCATAAATTCGTTGTGACTCCAGATCAGGCCGCGCCGGAATCCGCACCTTCCTTTCAACGCGCACTAATTCAGCGATTTTACATCAAGGGGCGTCAAAAAGCCAACCGTTTCCACCTTTCCGGTGGGCAAAGGTATGCTATAATGACGCACACAGGATCGAAACAGGAGCGGAAAGGATTGCCGGTGTCTCAGGAGATAGGGTGTGTCGGGGTCGTCGGGTGCGGACAGATGGGCGCGGGCATCGCCGAAGTGTGTGCGCGCGCCGGCTACACCGTCATGATTAGCGACCTGAACAGCGACCTGGTAGAGCGCGGATTGCGTCGGGTCGAGAATTCGCTGGGCAAGGCCGTCGCGCGCGGCAAGCTCACCGAAGATGAGCGCGCCGCCGCCCGCCCGCGCATCATCGGCGCGACCGACCCGTCGGCCTTCGCCAACTGCGATCTGGTCATCGAGGCGGTCGCCGAAAATCTGGAACTCAAACGGCAGGTGTTCGCCGAGCTGGAGGCCAGCACGCCGCCGCACGCGATCCTTGCCAGCAACACCTCCTCGCTGCCCGTCATCGAGATGGCCGCGGCAACGCAGCGGCCGACCCAGGTGCTGGGGTTGCACTTCATGCAGCCCGCGCCGGTCATGCCGCTGGTCGAAGTGATTCGCACCTTCCTGACGAGCGATGAGACATTTGATACGGCACGCCGGTTCATCGAGAGTCTCGACAAGATGGTCGTCATCAGCCAGGACACGCCGGGCTTCATCGTCAACCTGCTGCTGATCCCGTCCCTCCTTCACGCCATCGAGGCGTCTGAACGGGGCGTGGCGACGCGCGCAGACATGGACACGGCCGTCAAGCTGGGGCTGGGCCATCCGATGGGGCCGTTTGCGCTGCTCGATTTTATCGGGCTTGACACCGTGCTCGCCATCGCAGACGCAGTGTACGGAGAAACGCGGGACGCGCGCTTCATTGCGCCGCCGCTGCTCCGCCGGATGGTCAGCGCCGGGCATCTGGGCCGCAAAAGCGGCATGGGGTTTTACAGTTACACCGATCAAGGCAACATATAAAAGATAGGAGTTAGAGAAGATGATTGAGAAACTGGTTTTTGGACGCACAGGGCATGAGAGCACCCGCACCATCTTCGGCGCGGCGGCGCTCGGCAGCGTCACGCAGGCCGAAACCGACATGACGATGGAACTGCTAGAGAAGCATGGCATCAACCACATTGACACCGCCGCCAGCTACGGCGATGCGGAACTTCGCCTCGGGCCGTGGATGAAGCGGGATCGGAATAAATACTTCCTCGCCACCAAGACCGGCGAACGCACCTATGCCAAAGCGCGCGACGAATTCCACCGGTCGCTGGAGCGCTTGCAAACCGACAACGTAGACCTGATCCAGCTTCACTACCTGGTAGACCCCGAAGAATGGAAGGTCGCGATGGGTGAGGGAGGCGCACTGGAGGCGCTGATCGAGGCCAGAGAACAGGGCCTCGTGAAGTATATCGGCGTCACCGGACACGACATCGCCGTCGCCAAACGCCATCAGGAAAGCATCGCCCGATTCGACTTCGACTCCGTGCTGCTGCCGTATAACTATCCTCTGATGCAGAATCCGGAGTACGCGGAAAACTTCGAGGAACTGGTCGCGGCGTGCCATGAACGAAACATCGCCGTGCAGACCATCAAGTCGCTGGCGCGTAACAAGTGGGGCGACAAGCCGCAGACGCGCGCCTGCTGGTACGAGCCGTTCGAGGATCAGGCCGACATTGACCGCGCCGTGGATTGGGTGCTGGGGCGCCCCGGCGTCTTCCTGAACACTACAGGCGACATCTACCTGCTGCCCAAAATCCTCGATGCCGCCGAGCGGTTCGAGAAACGCCCTTCGGACGCAGAGATGGCGAAAATGGCCGCACGGACGGAAGCGGAACCTCTCTTCGCGTAGACACAAACGGATAAATAGCGATCGCCATAGAAAACGGGCCGGATGCAAAACATCCGGCCCGTTTGTTATGACATTCGAAACGTTCCTACCGTTCCACGCTACAAGCCAGCATCGTGCCAAAAGGCCTGAAACCGATACGCTCGTAGATGCGCCCCGCGGCCGCATCCTGCGCAGTGAGAATCACCGCCTCCGCGCCTACTGCGATCTGCACCCCAACTGCCGCCGCAGACAGGGCAGTAGCAATACCGCGACGACGGTAGCGCGGCGGCGTCGCCACCCCGACCAACTCGCTCAACCCATCGAGGATTGCAGTGCAGCCCGCGGCCCCAGCAGGCTCGCTGCCCAGCCACGCGACCATACTGAGGTTGTCACCGTTATCCAGTTGTGCGCGCATGCGTTCCGCCTCCGCCACATCCGCCATCGCCGTGTCGTCCTCGCCGAAGCCCTGACGTTGCACGGCAATAAACCCCCGCAACGCCTCAACCGGCGCATCAGGAGGCAGCGCGCGGATGACCAGCCCCGGCGGCGGATCTATGGGCTTAAAATTGGCAGCCTCGCACACCATGAACGCCTGACGCGCTTCCTCCATAAATCCGGCGCGGCGCAGGATCGCCGGTACACCGGGCGCGTATTCCTCCATGAACTCGAAGCGCGGCAGCCGCCCGCGCGCCTCGAACGCAGCCACCAGGTGCGCCAGGTCGGCGTCCAGTTCCGCCGAAACTTCATTCGCGGGAAACGGCCGCGTCGGCTTGGCGTAGTTCAAGAAAATCATCGCATCGTTCGGATCGAAGTAGAGCCGGAAGGGCCCGACCTCCTCGACCTCGCGCGTCAACGCGGTGGACTTGCGCAAATAGGCTTCCAACCGTTCCGGTGTCAGCATACGGCCTCCGTTTCAAGATCAACCAAAAGGAGGCTCCGAATGTTCTCGGAAGCCTCCTAAATGACTGTTGTAATCTGTCGTGATGCGTGACTGAGACGACTCAGGCCACGACTTTCGCATCATCCGTCGCGTAAACCCCTTCGTGACCGGGATACGTGCGATCTTCCAATGCGGCGATGTACTTCTCGGTCTCCATCGCCGCCGAAACGCCTTGCCCGACGGAGGTCGCCACCTGCCGGAAGCGATGGTCCTGGATTTCGCCCGCCGCGAAGATGCCCGGCACGCTGGTGCGCATCAGGCGGTCGGTGACGAGATAGCCTTCGTCGTCCATCGCCAGCTTATCGCCGAAAAGCTGATTGTTGGGCAGGTGCCCCACGTAGACGAAGACGCCGTCGGTCTTGAGTTCGCTGACCTCGCCGGTCTTGATGTTCTCAAGCGTGACGCTCTCGACCAGGTGGTCGCCGTTGATGCTGTTCACCACGGAATCCCAGATGAACTCGATCTTGGGGTTGCTGAACGCCCGCTTTTGCAGGATCGAGCTCGCGCGCAACGTGTCGCGCCGATGCACGACGCGCACCTTGTTCGCAAAACGGGTCAGGAAAAGCCCTTCCTCCAGGGCGCTGTCGCCGCCGCCAACCACCACCAGATCCTTGCCGCGGAAGAAGAAGCCGTCACACGTCGCGCAATAGCTGACGCCATGCCCCGTCAAGCGCTCCTCGTTGGGCACACCCAGTTTGCGCGGCGACGCGCCCGTGGTGACGATCAGCGCGTTGGCCTGATAACTCTTGCCGCTGGCCGTCTCAATGCGGAAGGGCGGGCCGTTCACGTCAATCTCCGTGATGTAATCGAATTCCACCGTCGCGCCGAACTTCTCGGCCTGAGCGCGCATCTTCTCCACCAGTTCGGGACCGGTCAAGCCTTCGGGGAAGCCGGGATAGTTCTCGACTTCCGTGGTGATGGCAACCTGGCCGCCGAGATCGTTGCCCGTGAAGAGCAACGGCTTCAGGTTGGCGCGCGCCGTATAAATCGCAGCCGACCACCCCGCGGGGCCGCTGCCGATGATGATTACGTTCTCGACCTCAGGCCGATCACCCGGCCCCTTGCCCTCTTCGAGGACATCCAGCTCTTCTGCAGCGCTCAGGTTGAGATTTAACCCGTCTATCATTTCAAATATCTCCTGCCTCGTATAAGATCAAAGCGGCGGCAACCGACCCGGCTGTTTCGGCCCGCAAGATGCGCGGCCCCAGGGAGAACGACCGGATACCCGATTGTCGCGCCGAATCTATCTCGTCGTCTGTAAACCCGCCTTCAGGTCCAACAAATATTTCGATGTGCGAACCCGGCGAAAGGTTACACCCCGCCAGGGCTTGCCGCAGCGAGACCGCCTGCTCCTCTTCCCAGGCGATCAGCCGGGCGGGCGTTGCGTCGTCTTCGGGTTGACCGGCGCGCTTGACGGCAGACCGGAACAACTGCGCCGGCAGCAGTTCGGGCAGGCGCGCCCGCCGGCTCTGTTCCGCTGCCTCCCGAATGATGCGCTCCCAACGATCCCGCCGCTTTTCGATGGCCGCCAGGTCTTCTACCACGTTCCGCTCGCACACCAACGGCACAAACCGGCTCACGCCGACCTCCGTCCCCTTTTGCAGCGCCCAGGCGAAGCGTTCGCCCTTCAGCACGGCCTGATACAGCGTGATGTGAACACCCGGCTCACCCTCCGCGTCCCACCGCCGGGAGATCGTGAAACGCGCCTCGTCGCGACCGTATGATTCGAGCGTCGCATCGCAGCCGTGGCCCGCGCCGTCCAGAAAGATCACCGGATCGCCGGGGCGCAGCCGCAGCACCCGGCGCATCTGGTGCGCCTGCTCTCCGGTCACGATCACGGATGATCCAGCCAGGCTTTCCGGCGACATGAAGAAACGCTGCATGGCGACCTAAAGCTGAAGACAGGCTTCGGCGGCAAGCCAGAAGAGCCGCTCGCGTACCGGCAGCCGCTTCCAGTCGCGATGATCCCAATCAGCGCCGCTCACGTCATCGCCAGCGTAGAGCATCTGCGCGAGGGATATGCCGCGGAACTGGGCCACAGCGAAGAACGCCGCCGCCTCCATCTCGACCACGTGGCAGCCCTCGGCGCGCCGCAACGCCACCTTGGCGGGCGTCTCACGATAGAACGCGTCCGTCGTCCAGGTCTTACCCATGATGTGCGGCACGCCATGTCGCGCCAGAACGTCCGCGATAGCCGCCACGCCCTCCGGCGAGGCGCTCGCCTCCCGCGCCGGCGGCAGATAGTGATACGACGTGCCCTCGTCGCGCACCGCACTGACGGGGATTATAATGTGCCCGGCGGCGATCTCGCGATCCAGCACGCCGCAGCCGCCGCAAGCGATGAACTTACGCACGCCCAGGCTGATCACCTCTTCGAGCAAGCCCGCGGCCAGCGGCGCGCCCACACCCGGATGAAAGAGCGCCAGCCGTCGCCCACCGAACTCCAACTCGTAGAGCGGATGCTCGCCGTTCTCACTGAGTTGGACAGCGATCTGCCGCGCTCGGCCCGACCGCACGAGTTCCGCGATCACTTCACCGAAGAAGCAAATGACGCCATGCTCCGGCGCATCCATCGGCTCGAAGAGGCGCTCCGGGCGGATCACCGCATCGGGGTTCGGGTCATACTCGAGGATGGGATAGGGCTGTTGCATGGCGGGTGTTGGTGATCAGGGATCGGGAATCAGGATTGGGTAATCGGGAAACGGTAAGTCGTGAACTGCGTTCACGCCTCACGCATCACGTTTCACCGCGTCGCGCTTCGGCTGCTTGATCGGTTCTTTGCGGCGACCATCGAAGAGATGCCACGCGGCCATCGTCGGGTGGCGGAACATCATACGCGGCCCGGCATAGCGCATCACCACGCGCACCTGCTCGCGCATGGCCGGCTTATAGCAATGGATGGGGCACCCGGCGCAAGTGGTCTTACCCTCTTGAAACGGGCAGCGGCGTAACCGCGCCATCGCATAATCGGAGAGCGCCGCGCACTCGGCGCACAGCGCATCCTGCGTATCATGATGATCGCGGCAATACATCCCGATCATGGTGCGGATGGTCACGGCTTCCCGCTGCATCCGCGGGCCGGGGAATGATTGATTCGCCAAAGAAGAGCCTCCACTCAACCGATGTCGCCACGGGACGGGTTCGTCTTCACGCCCCGCCCGCTGTAAACAGATCGTCCATGACACAGTGCGATTGCATCATGGACGGTGTGTTCCGATCTGTCAAACGCCGGACATGGCCTCACGGCGAAGTCGCAAACACCGTCAGACGCGAGACCACATCATACGGTCGCAGTCTGCGTTATCTTCTCTGATCCGACCGGCGTGCTCTCCAGATACACGGTATCGTAACTCAAGTCAACGCCGCCCGGCCACTCCGCGGAACCGGCCACGACCCGCGCCGCGGCGAATAGCGCCCGATCCTGCAACCGGATGAAGACGCCGCGATACAGGTAAGGCTTTGCATCAAACACGCGCCGCTCGCCGTTCTCAAACAGCACATCCAACCGATAATCGTCTAGCGGCTGAACACTCTTAATATACGGATTCACATTCTATCTCCTACTTCAACGACTCGATACGAAACACTTACCTGAGAATATTGTACATCAGCGCGGCTATTGCTTCAAGTGTCTGCCTGAACGAGCCGCTTTCCATTCCCCTTACACCCGCTTCAGGAGATCACGGGCCTGGGGCCGCCGCGCACCGGAGACTTCCGCCCGGAGCGTCGCGCCTTGCGGCCTACCACCCCGGACGGCGCCTTGCATCTTCGGTTGCGCGCAGTGAGCGCCCAACCAGGAGCGGGCCTGGAATCTTCTCTCGCGGCGACAGCAGGCGTCAGCCTGCTACGTCAGCCAGAGCGGCAGAGCAGATAGCGCGAACGGCGTGATGGGGTGGGCGATGCCGCGCATCACGCCGCCGGATGCGTACACGCGGGGTGAGCCACCGGCGACAGGCCAGCAGATGTGGGGGGATCCATTCAGGCAAGGATTGGGGTTTGCGCCGAATCACACGAATTCCACCCTGGTCTGAAAACCAGGGCCGGCAAATTTCAGTCCTGCGGTTGAGGCACTTTGGCCAGTCGAATCACGAGGCGTAATGCTTCGTTAACGGACTCATCCGATGGAAATGCCTCGACGACATCGGGCGCAAGCAACACCACGTTCCTGCCGGCGCGCCGTTCCGGCGCATAGCGGCCGCGCGGGAGTATCGTCATCTTCGACAGATCATACTCGGCCTGCAATTCGTAATCGTCAGGGTCATTCTGCCTCGGCATAGAATTCTTCCTCATAGTTAGTCGCTCTGCGAGCGCTGATAATGCGTATCGTGTCCTCCCGGTCAGTATGGGCAACCAGCAGAGTTCGCCCTTGATGCGATAGGCCGACAGTGATGTACCGCTCTTCGTCCGTAGAGTGTTCCTCGTCAAGCAGAGTGATGAACAGCGGGTCTTCGAGGACGGTGGCGGCTTCCTCAAAAGCTACTTCGTGCTTCGACAGATTCGATGCTGCTTTTCTCGGATCCCATTCGAATCGCATACTGGTTCGTCTTTCCAGCGCGAGGATAGCACATCTCGATCCAGCTTACAAGCTATCGAGACCTGGGGGGTCAATCAAATGCGCTGACCAGCCGCCGCTTCGGCTCGTGGATATAGAAATTGGTGTAGCCGCCCGGCTCGTAAGTGTGGGTTCGCAACTCATCCTGCAACTCGAACAGGTTACGCTCAAGATCATATTCAAAAGACGCGACGGCCCCGCGATCGCGTTTGCCCAACCGCGCCCGCCGATACGCCAGGTACAGGTTGGCGAAGTCGGTGATCTGTGGATACAGGTTCTTGTAGGTCTTCATGGATACTTTGCAAAAAGCGCCGCGCTGGAGGGCTTCGCCCCCCAGCGCCCCCCAAATCAGAAAATCAGAAGATCAGAAACCAGAAGTCCAGGAGATCACGGGCCTGGGAACGCCGCACACCAAAGGTCCCCGCCCGGAGCGTCGCGCCTTGCGGCCTACCACTCCGGGCGGAACACTGCATCTTCGGTTGCGCGCAGTCAGCGCGCAACCAGGAACGGGCCTGGAATCTTCTCTCCCGGCGACAGCGTGCATCGAGTGATTCCCGATGCCCCACACCTGGCCTTCGAGGAAGCCGCCTGGGGCCGCCACACACCGGAACCCGATATTGTTGTTGCGATTCGTCGGGTTGTTGTTGTTGCGGTTCGCCACGCGCAAGTTGTTGTCGTTGTTGTTCCAATTGCCCCCGCGCAGCACCCTGGATGCGGCCCGTCCCTACGTTCAGCAGCCGATCTTGCGGCCGGCCACGTTACGCCTGTTTTGTGCGGCTCTCCTTGCGCTTCCACCCACCGATCAGTCGCCCCAACTCGTCCATCAGACGGGCGGCGTGTTCGTACTGCCCCAGACTGAGACAGCCCAGGTCGTAGCTCAGGCGCACGTAGAGCCGGATCTTCGTGAGCAACCGGTCGGCTTCATCCAGCTTCTGCATCTGATCCCCCGGCTGCTGCACGGCGGCGATGATGAGATCGTAGAAGTCGAGCGCCATGCCGCTCAGCCGTTCGGCCAGCAGGAAACGCTGCGCTTTGGGGAACTTCAGCGTGAGCGGGATCAGCCACAGCAGGAAGTCATACGTCTTGGCGAACAGCGGCGACTGGTTGCGCGTCTCCGTCGGCGAGACCGTCGGGGCGACCCAGTGTGGTCGCCCCGGTGGTTCCGAAATTGCCACGGCTACACCAACGGGTAATCCGCGAACAGTCGCCGGCGCAAGCGCCACGTGTCGCCGTGCGCGGCGTGCGCGATCCAACAGCGCACCGAGTCGGTCATCGCCTCCAGCGAGAGCTCGCCGCGGCGATACGCCTCGCGCTGGCGACGAAAGCGCGCGACGAAACGGCGGACAGCGGGCCTGCGCAGCCGACGGTGTGTGGGGAAGATGCGAAAGCCGCAGAACTCGATGCCCACGCTGACCGGAAAAACCAGGCTCTTCTTCGGGTGCAGCTCCAGCCGCAACTGCCGCGCCAGATAGTCGCAGATGGCCTCCTTCCAGCCGTGCAGCGTCGCCTTGTCGTCGGCGAAGAGCACGAAATCGTCCATGTAACGCAGATAGGCCGGACAGCGCAGGTCGTGCTTGACGAACATGTCCAGCTCGTTCAGGTACACATTGGCCCAAAATTGACTCGTTAAGTTGCCGATGGGCAGGCCGCGCGGCCGCAGGACGGCAAAGAGATCGTCGCCGGGGAAGTAGATCGGCGGGCGCTCCTCCGCCTGAATGCCTTCCCCGCTGGCGAGCAACTCCTCGATGAGCCAGAGGGTCTCCCGGTCGGCGATGTGGTGGGCCAGCAGGCCGTGCAGGATTTCGTGGTCAATCGAGGGGAAGTATTTCACGATGTCGCCCTGAAAGGCGTAGCGGTAACGCCGAACCCAGGCATGGCACTGATCCATAGCGCGGTGCGTACCCTTCCCGACCCGGCAGGCGTAGCTCGCGCCGATGAAGCGCGCCTCCCAGATCGGCTCGATCACGTTGCACAGCGCGTGATGCACGACCCGGTCGCGGAACGGGGCCGCGCTGACCAGCCGCCGCTTCGGCTCGTGGATATAGAAATTGGTGTAGCCGCCCGGCTCATAGGTGTGGGTTCGCAGCTCATCTTGGAGCGCGAACAGGTTGCGTTCCAGGTCATACTCAAAGGAGGCGACCGCCGATCGGTCGCGTTTGCCCAGGCGCGCCCGCCGGTACGCCAGGTAGAGGTTGGCGAAGTCGGTGATCTGCGGATACAGATTCTTGTAGGTCTTCATAGACCCTCAGTATAAGAACGTCGCGCTGGGGGGCTTCGCCCCCCAGACCCCCAAAATTCAGGAAAAACAGAAGATCAGAACCCAGAAGATCAGAAGATCACTTTCCTGGGGCCGCCACACACCGGAACCCGACATCGCCGTCGCGATCCGTCGGGCCGTTGTAGTAGCGGTTCGCCACGCGCAAGTAGTGGCCGTAGCCGCTCCAATAGCCCCCGCGCAGCACCCTGTAACTGCCGGTCACCGGCCCCGGCGGGTTGCTGCCGGGCGATACGGAGTAGTAATTCGATTGGTACCAGTCGTTGACCCACTCCCACACGTTGCCCGCCATATCCAGCGCGCCGTAGGGACTGGCTCCCGCCGGGTAGCTGCCCACCGCGCTTGTGTCGCCTACACAATAGCCGCCGATGTAACCATTCGCCAGCGCGCAGGTCGGGCTCGCGTCGCCCCACGGGTAGGCGCGCGTGTCGCTCGAGCCGCGCGCCACTTTCTCCCACTCCGCCTCGCTCGGCAGCCGCTTGCCCCGCCACCGGCAGTAGGCGTCGGACTGATACCAGTCTACGTAGATCACCGGATAGTTAGCGTAGGTCACATTATTATAGTACGAGGAACGGGTATATGACGAATTGTACGCCGGTGGCGTGCAACTCCCTGCCGCCACGCACTGCGCGTACTGCGCGTTGGTCACTTCCGTCCGGTCCATGCGATAGGCGTCCAGAGACACCGTGTGCAGCGGCAATTCGGCGGAGGAGCAGGAATACCCGCCGTTGTGCGCCGGGTCGCAGCCCATGCGGAAGGTCCCCGCGGACACGTCCACCATGTCGCCGGTGGGGGGCGGGGGAGTCACCGTGCCGGTGGGTGTGGGCGTCACCGTTGGCGGCGGCACGGTGCGCGTTGTCGTCGGTGTCGGCATAACCGTGGGGGGCGCGGTGGTCGCCTGAAGCAGCAACTGCCTGAACTGAATGGCAACTACGTCATAGTCGGCCAGTGAGTGCCCGAGGACCGTAACTCTAACCCCTATCGGTACTTCCAACCCACCATACAGT
>JBBQRS010000036.1:0-40846 GCA_038214535.1 Anaerolineae bacterium | reverse complement strand
GCGTGTAGTTGATTTGGCTGACCAGCAAATACTGGCAGTAGTCCAAACGAGTCACGGGTTGGCTTGTCGGTCTCATGCGGCCTACCTTACCCGCCAACGCTCGTACTGTCAACCAATTACTGGTTTTGCGTAAGTCCTAGTTAATTAAGTCTTGTTCTTGGCGATGTCGTCGTCGGGGATAGACGGTTTCGTCGCCGGTGGCAGGTGACCAGGTCGCCCATTCCCGGCGCGCCGCCGGCGAATGGCCTCCGCATAAGCCTCCTTGATACTGGCAATTTGCACCTCTGAAGCCTCCCCGGCGACCGGATCGTCAGAGGGGTCGGCGATGGCGTCGCCATTACCGGCCACGTCGCCCGTCGGCTTCGGACCGGCGACAGGATCGCCAGAGGGAAGGGCGATGGCATCGCCGTAAGCGACGCCGTCGCTATTGACGTCAATGCCTTCCACCAGGTAGATCGTGCCGTCTTCTCCGGCGTCGGAGAGAGGAGGCAACGCGGGCGGCTCCAGCAGCATGTAGTAATGCGACGTCGGCTTGCCATTCTTCAGCCAGCGCCGGCGAATGATGATGAGTTGGGCATCCTGCAACTGGCGCAACCGATCACGCACCGTGTCACGCGACAGGCCCAACACGCGCGCCAACAGTCCGACGGAGGGGTGACACCCCGAACTCGCATCGGCGTGCCGGGCCAGCCCCATATACACGGAGACTGCCAGCGCATCAATGATCCCGCGTTCGGCGTAATCCAGGACCGCGTTCGGCATCCAAGACCAGTTGCCGCGCTCGGTCGTTCGTATGATGGTATTCAGTGCAGGCATCACCTTGACTTGGTTCATTCCCGGTCTCCTTTGGATATAATGATCTCCCCAGGTGGTTATTGAGGATGATGCTATTATACCATAGAACATATGTTCGTGTCAAATCGCAGTTACCGCCGTTCGGCGCTGCGGGCGACGCCGGGTATAATGGGTCGTTACTACTCACCCAGAGGTGCAAAGCCCATGTGCGTCGCCCGTGAAGGAGACCTGGTGTTGCTGATCAGCCAGGAACGCAAACGCTATCTGATCCGCCTGAAGGCCGGTGAAAGCTGGTATTCCCACCGCGGCGGCATCCCGCACAGCGACCTGATCGGCCAACCGCTGGGCCGCACCGTCTACACCCCCAGCGGCCACCCCTACCTCGCGCTGGAGCCTTCGACCGGCGATCTGATGCAGGACATGCCGCGCAGTTCGCAGATCATCTATGGCAAGGACGCCGCGCAGATCGTCTTCCGGCTAAACCTCTATCCGGGGCGCACGGTGGTAGAATGCGGTACCGGCAGCGGCGCGCTGACCCTGGCGCTGGGCCGCGCGGTGATGACCGCGGGCCACGTCTACAGCTATGAGACGCGCCCCGAAGCGTTCACGGTCGCGCAGGATAATATGAGAGATGCCGGGCTGCTGCCCTACGTCACGCTCTACAACGAGGACATCAGCGGCGGCTTCCACGAGGCGGCGGTGGACGCGTGTTTCCTCGATCTCCGCGAGCCGTGGCTCTTCCTCGATCATGCGTGGAACGTGCTGAAGGGCAGCGGGTTTTTCGGCGCGCTGGTGCCCACCACGAACCAGGTCTCGGAGTTGCTGACGGGTTTGCAGGAGCGGCCCTTCGGCGATGTATCCGTCGAGGAGTTGCTAGTGCGCCCCTACAAGCCGGTTCCCACGCGGCTGCGCCCCGAAGATCGCATGATCGCCCACAGCGCGTTCCTCATCTTCGCCCGCAAGATCGCGCGCGACGACGAGTCGCTGCGCTGGATTGTGGAGAAGAAACGCCGCGCCTATCTGGGTAAGCTGGCGATGGCGGCGCGAGAGGCGGAGGAAGAGCGACGGAGCAGAGAAGAGTGGGAGCAGAGGGGCGGAGGAGCAGAGAAGAACGGGGGCCAGGAGGAAGACGACTGACGGCGCGGCCGGCGCTCTCACGAGCGCGCTACGAACAGGATTACCTCTTGCGGGTAGAAACCAGGGCCAGGCCGAGGACGCCCGCGCCGCCCAGCGCGCCCAGCCCGGCCATCAGTCGCGGGTCGGCAGGCACAGAGTTCGCCACGGGAACGGCCCCAGCGCGCACCATCGCCTCAGCTCCGGGCGTCGCGCTGGGGCGCGGCGGCAGCGTCGAGGTGGGGGTCGCCGTGGGCGTCAGGGTTTGCGTCGGCGTCGCAGTCCGAGTCGGCGTCGCGCTGGGTGTCGGGGTCAATGTTGCGGTCGCGGTGGCGGTCGCCGTGGGCGTAGGGCTGGGCGTGGCCGTAAACGCCGTCGTCGCGGTGGGCCGCGGCCGCGGCGTCGAGGTCGGCGGCGGAACCGGCGTCGGCGGCGCGGGGGTCGGCTGCACCGGGTCCATGAAGAGGCTGACCGCGTCCAGGAAGATCATCGCGTTCGCGGTGGCCGCGTTGTGATTCACCTTCACAAAGACGGTGATCGTCGGCGATTGCGCCGTCGCGCTGACATCAACGTTCACGTCGGGCGGCGGATAGTTCAGCCCGCGCGCGTCGCCCCAGTGCTCATGGCCCCAGATCACGGTGGGGGCCGTGGGGTCTGTGCCGCCGGTCGGGTCAATCCCAAGCTGGCGCCCGTAGGTGTCGGTGGGCGGGCCGGGCGCGCCCCAGCCGATGCTGGCCTTGTAGGCCACGCCGGGTTGCAAGCCGGATACCTGCTGGTAGATGCCCGCCACGTAGGGACCGGATGAGGACATGTGCAGGCTGGACGGCGCGAACGCGGAATGCGACTCATCGCCGGTCACCGCGCGGAAGCTCGGTTCGCCGGAAATGATGAAAGGCGCCCAGCCTTCGGGAACCTGGCGCGGCGGCGACCCGGTGAACGCGTTGAAGTCGCAGTTCTGGATATACTGGTTGATCTCACAGCCGGAGGCCTTGCCTGCGTAAGCGGGGGCCGCGGGCGTCAGGCTGTAAATTGCGATCAGCAACAAGAACGCGGCCCCAATCGGCCGCGCGCGCGTGAAGTACATGCGCACAGTATACCGGGGCGTGGGTGCGTTGTCAAAATTGGGGCAGTCACGGATTGGCGCCGCGCGGCTCCCTCGCCCGGCGTGAGAGGGTCGGGGTGAGGGCCGGAAGTCACGGATTTTGCACGGATTTCACGGATTGATCCGGGCAAAATCCGTGTTGGCTTCGTGTCTTCGTTCCTTCGTGGTGACTGCCTGCTCACGCGAACCGCGACGCCTGTTCGAAGTGCGCGGGCTTGAGGTTGTATGCCTGCGCAAAGCCGGCCACGTAGCGCGCGCTTTCCACCTCGATGCGATACATGGCAAAATCACCGAAGCCGAAAGTCATCTCCGACTGCGGGAACCGGGCCAAATACGCGCGGCGGGCCGTCGCATACGTTGCATCAGCAGCGGGGAGAACGTTCGCCGTCCCCAGAATCGAAACGCGCGCCAACGTCTGCGGGTCGCACATCCCGTCATCGGTCTCGGCGATCATCAGGCTGACACGGGGGTCGCGGATAATATCTTGCGTGTGATACGCCAGCCGGCTGGTGTGGATATAATAGGCGCGGAAATCGGGCGCGAACGCGTAGAGCACCATGGACACGAACGGCGCTTCGTCGCGCAGCGTACCCAACGAAGCGCTGCGCTGCGTGCGAATCAGTTGCGCCAGCAGTTGCAGGGGTGCGTCATCCATCAGTACCTCCAGTTGAGCCTTTCAGCGGCGGCCGGATGCGGACATCATATCACCGGCAATCGCCGCGCGCCAGACCTGACAGGTTTCCGAAAACCTGTCAGGTCTGGATTGCGCTATAATTGGAGCTACTGATTTCTAAACGGAGGCGAAGAGTGGATCAACTTTGGCCGGATGGCGCGCGGACGAATGAACGTGGTGAGTTGTGGCTGGGTGACTGCGCCGTTACGAAGCTGGCGCGCACCTATGAAACGCCGCTCTATGTCTATGACGAAATGACGCTGCGCGCCGGCGCGCAGGCTTACCGGCGCGCACTGGCTGAATACTATCCGGGGACGGCGCAGGCCGCGTACGCGTCCAAGGCCTATCTCTGCACGGCCATTGCCGCCCTGTTCGCCGAGGAAGGGCTCGACCTGGATGTAGTCTCCGGCGGCGAGTTGTCGGTCGCGCTACACGCCGGTTTCCCCGCCGCGCGCATCCACTTTCACGGCAACAACAAATCGGCGCGCGAGCTGACCGAGGCACTGGCCGCGGGGGTAGGCCGAATCGTGGTGGACAACTTCCACGAGCTTGAAATGCTATCACGAATCGCCGCCGAACGCGACGGCGCACCGGTCGCGATCTGGCTGCGCGTCGCGCCGGGCGTCCAGGCCCACACCCACGCCCACATCCAGACCGGGCAAGAGGACACCAAATTCGGATTCTCACTCGCGAGGGGCGACGCCGAACGCGCCGTAGCCGCAGCGATGGCTGCGCCGCAACTCGATCTGGTGGGGCTGCACGCCCACATCGGCTCACAGATCTATGAACCGGAATCGCTGGCCGAGGCTGCCGGGCGGCTGATCGCCTTTGCCGCTGCGATGCGCGACCGCTACGGGTTCGACCTGCGCGAGCTCAGCCCCGGCGGCGGGTGGGGCGTGCCGATGGTGGAGGGCGACCCCGATGCGCCCATCGCGCAGTACGTGGTGCATATCGCGGGGGCTGTGACGACCTCATGCCGGGCCGCCGGCCTCGCCCTGCCGCATCTGGTGCTGGAACCTGGCCGCTCACTCGTCGCACGCGCGGGGGTGGCGGTCTACACGGTCGGCGCGCGCAAGGAAATTCCCGGCGTGCGCACCTACGTCTCGGTGGACGGCGGCATGGCCGATAACATCCGCCCGGCGCTTTACGGGGCGTGTTACACCGCACAGATCCTCGCGCCCGGCGACCGCCCCGCGCAAGTGGTCACGATTGCGGGTCGCTATTGCGAATCGGGCGACATCCTGATCCGCGACATTGCCCTGCCGCAACCCCAGGCGGGCGACCTGTTGACGATCCCGATGGCAGGCGCGTATACCCTGGCGATGGCGAGCAACTATAACCTGGCGCTGCGCCCCGCAGTGGTGATGGTGCGTGAGGGCGTGGCGCGCCTCATCCAACGGCGCGAGACCGGGGCCGATCTCGTGGCGCGCGACGTACGAGTGGACACTGGAACGTTCCTCTTCCACAAGTATCAGGCGCTGGGCAACGACTACATCGTGCTGGATCCGGCGGAGCAGCCCACCCTGCCCTCACCCGACGCCATCCGGCGCATCTGCGACCGGCATTTCGGCGTCGGGGCCGACGGCATTTTATATGGCCCGCTGGGTTCGCCGGATCACGCATTTGGGTTGCGGCTGTTCAACCCCGACGGCGGCGAGTTCGAGGTAAGCGGCAACGGGGTGCGCATCTTCGCCCGCTATCTGTGGGATCGGCGGCTGCCCGCGAGGCCGGACTTCGCTATCCACACCCATGCGGGCCTCATCGGCGCGCACGTGCTCGATCCACAGGGTGCGCGGATCGCGCTGGAGATGGGGCAACTGACGTTTGCGGAGGGGAACATCGCGTTGGAGTTAGCGGAGGAGACGCTCAACGCGGTCGGCGTGAGCATCGGCAACCCGCACTGCGTGGTCTTCCTGAACGAGCAGGCGGGCGCGTGGGCCGCCGCGCCGACCGAGGAGCTGGCGCGGCGGCTTGGTCCGCGGGTCGAGACGCACCCACATTTCCCCAACCGCACCAACATCCAGTTCGCGCAGGTGGTGGATCGCCACACGCTGCGCATCGAGATCTGGGAGCGCGGTGCGGGCTACACGCTGGCGTCGGGCACGTCGAGTTGCGCTGCCGCCGGCGCGGCGATCCGGCAGGGGTATTGCGCCAGCCCGGTGACGGTGCAAATGCCCGGTGGGGAGCTGTTAGTCGAGGTGAACAACGCATGGTCGGCGCGCTTGACAGGTCCCGTGGCGTTCGTGTGCCGGGGAGAGGTGGTTGCCAACACGGATATGCCAACACGGATCGGCTAACACGGAATAAAAAGACATGGATTCACGGATGATCGTATTCCCTCACCCTGCCTCTCCCAAAGGGAGAGGAGCCAGTACGCGGCCATCCGTGCATCCGTGTAAGCCCAATCCGTGTTGGCCCGCCTATTTCTCTTTTTCCAGCTCACGCCGCGCGGCGGCGTTCGCTTCACGCTCCTCGTCAGAGACCTTCGGATACTCCAGCCCAAGCGACTGGATCGCGTTAACGATGATATCGGCGACGAGCGTGCGCGAGGCCCACTTGTTGTCCGCCGGGATGGCATACCACGGAGCATATTCCGTGCTGGTGTGCGTCAGCATATCCTCGAAGGCCGCCATATATTGGTCCCAGTACCCACGTTCTTCGACATCGCCTGCGCTGAATTTCCAGTTCTTGTCCGGCTCATCCAGGCGATCCATGAAGCGCTGCTTCTGCTCCTCTTTGGAGAGGTTCAGGAAGAATTTGAGGACAATCGTGCCGTTGCGCACCAGATGCAACTCCTGCGCGTTGATATCCTCGAAGCGCGCATCCCAGAAGGACTGGTCGCGCGGCCCCGGCGGCAGGCGCTGATAGTCCAGCAGCTCAGGGTGAACCCGCACCACCAGCACCTCTTCGTAATAGGATCGGTTGAAAATGCCGATGCGCCCGCGTTCCGGCATCACCTTCTGACAACGCCAGAGGAAGGTGTGATCCAGCTCTTCCCGCGAAGGCTGTTTGAAGCTATAGACCTGGACGCCCTGCGGGTTGACGCCCGACATGACGTGCTTGATACAACCATCCTTACCCGCGGCGTCCATCCCCTGGAAGATCGCCAGCACCGCGTAGGTGTCGGATGCGTACAGCAACTCCTGCGCTGCTTCCAACTCCTTGCGGCTCGCCGCCAGAATGTCCTCGGCGCGCGACTTCGCCTTCTTCTTGCTCAGCTTTTCGACGGCGGGCGTCACCGCCCAGGTCGTCGGATAGTCCGCCAGGTTGACCTTCTTGCCGGGCTTGACTCGAATCGCGTTGATGACTTTTTCATCAATCATGGTCTCTCCTCCCTGTGTGATCGCACCTTCGTTGATGGGTAGTACAGCCCCTCGTGGGCGTCGCGGTGTGCCCACAAGGGGCTGTACTACCGGATTTTCAGCGGCTCAGCGTGGCGACCAGAATCGCCTTGATGGTGTGCATTCGGTTCTCGGCCTGGTCGAACACAATAGACTGCGCCGACTCGAACACATCCTCCGTCACTTCCAGCCCATCCATGTCGAATTTTTGATAGATCTCCTCGCCTTTTTTGGTCTCGCGGTTGTGGAAGGCCGGCAGGCAGTGCATGAACTTCGCCTGCGAGTTCCCTATGAGCGCCATCACTTCCGCGTTCACCTGGTAAGGCTGCATCAGGGCAATGCGCTCCTGCCACGCGGCATCCGGCTCGCCCATCGAGACCCAGACGTCGGTATGCACGAAGTCTGCCCCGCGCACGCCCTCCGCCACGTCGTCAGTCAGCGTGATGCGCGCGCCGGTCTCTTCCGCGATGTCGCGGCACTGATCCACCAGTTCCGGCGCGGGCCAGTAGCCCTTCGGTGCGACCAGGCGGACGTCCATCCCCATCTTCGCGCCGCCCACCAGCAGCGAGCGGCCCATGTTGAAGCGCGCGTCGCCCAGATAAGCGTAACTCATGTCGCTCAACGGCTTGTCGCTGTGCTCGCGCATTGTGAGCAGGTCGGCCAGGATTTGCGTCGGGTGGTATTCGTCGGTGAGGCCGTTGTAGACCGGCACACCGGCATACTCCGCCAACGTCTCGACGGTCGCCTGGGCAAACCCGCGATACTCGATGGCGTCGTACATCCGCCCGAGCACGCGCGCCGTGTCCTTCATGGATTCTTTGACGCCGATCTGTGTCCCTTCGGGGCCGAGATAGGTGACCCGCGCGCCCTGATCGTAGGCCGCCACCTCGAACGCGCAGCGCGTCCGGGTAGACGCCTTCTCGAAGATCAGCGCGATGTTCTTACCGGTAAGGCGTTGTGTCTCCGAACCGGCGCGTTTAGCGGCCTTGAGTTCTGCCGCCAGATCGAGCAGGTACTCGATCTCCGCGGGCGAGAAGTCGAGCAACTTCAACACGCTGCGCCCATATAAATTGACTGTCATTGCAAACCTCTCTATTCTATGTGATGGTGTTAATCATACCCCCGCGGAGTGCGCATCCTCAGATGCGCCACGACACAACGGAGGTGCGCATCCTCAGATGCGCACTCCGCGGGGTGATAGTATGCCGTGGCGCGTCTCAGGGCGCGCACTCCACAGGGTAGCCGCAGGATGATTAAAAACATGCAACACGCTCACAGGGCAATTTCGGGATGTCTGCGCCACAGATTGCCCGCAGCGTCCTCGAAGGCGTGGGCGATCTGCAACACGCCCCAGTCGTCGCGATGCCGGCCCACGATTTGCAGGCCGAACGGCAGACCGTCCACGAAGTCGGCGGGGACGGAGATCGTCGGGTTGCCGGGCGCAGAGATGTACCAGCAGGAACTCATCCACGCCATATAGGTGGGCATCGCGACGCCGTCAATCTCGGCCACCCAGCGTTGCTCCACGTCGAAGGGCAGCACCTGCACTGTAGGCAGCACCATGAACTCGTAGCGTTCCATGAAGGTCGCCACCCGGTCGAAGAGCTGGCTGCGCAGGCTTTCGGCGCGCACCAGGTCGGCGGCGGACATCCGCGCGCCCTGCTCGGCGTGCCAGAGGATCTCCGGTTTGAACAGGTCACGCACGGCCGGCCCGTATTGCGCGACGTGCTGCTCTACCATCACCTGTGTGCGGGCGTGCCGCCAGCCCATGAACGCCTCTTCAACGCCGGCCATCTCCGGCTCAGCGTCCTCGACGATGCAACCCAGCGCCTCGAAGTGACGGCGTTGACGGGCGAACGCCGCACGCACGCGCGGCTCCAGCGGCAGCCCGAAGACACCCGCGCACCAGGCCACGCGCACGCCGGTCAGGTCGCGTTCGAGCGGGCGCGCAAAGAGGCTGCCCGGCGCATCGAACGCGGTCGCCGCGCGTGGATCCGGGCCGGCGAGCGCGCTCAACACCAGGGCCACGTCGGCGACGCAGCGTGCCAGCGGCCCATCCACCGCCACATTGTACCACTGATTGTCGGTCGGCAGGTCGGGCACGCGACCCGGCGACGGACGCATCCCGACCACGTTGCAGAAGCTCGCGGGGTTCCGCAGCGAACCGCCCATGTCCGACCCATCCGCGATGGGGATCATCCCGCAGGCCAGCGCGACGGCCGCGCCGCCGCTGCTGCCGCCGCACGTCTTGTCCAGATTGTACGGGTTTCGTGTGGGTCCAAAGACAGCGTTAAAAGTCTGCGAACCGACGCCGAACTCCGGCACGTTGGTCTTGCCCAGGCACACCGACCCGGCCTCACGCAACCGCTCGATGGCGAGCGAATCGAAGTCAGGGATCCAGTTGCGATAGATGGCCGAACCGCGCGTGGTGCGGATGCCCTTTGTCGGCTGCAAGTCTTTGTGGGCGATGGGCAGGCCGTGCAACGGGCCGAGGCCCCGTCCCGCGCGCTGTTCGGCGTCCGCGTGACGGGCGCGCGCCAACGCCAGTTCCGGCGTGTGCGTCACAATCGCGTTCACCGTCGGGTTTACGCGTGCGACCTGCGCCTGGTGCGCTTCCAGCACCTCCACCGCCAACAACTCACCCGCGCCCATGCGGCGCACCAGCTCGGTCGCGGTCATAAAACAGATTTCGGACGCCATGTTATGTCTACTCCAATCAACTCTCTTACCGCGGAGTATCATGTGACAAAAACCAACCTTACAGACTACTCGACAGGCTGCACAGCGACCTGTGTCGCGTCGCGCGTCCAGAGGCTGCGCACCTCGGGGCGCGACCGCACAGCCAGCCAGCCGACCTGCAGGACGGAACTCACCGTCAGCCCGGTCATGGCGACGTAGAGGCCCGGCGCGCCGCCCCACACGACGCCGCCAAACAGGATCGCCAACAGGATCGCCAGGTAGAGCCCCATAGATTCCGTGATGATGCGCGTGTGGCGACTGTTGAGGATGATGCCCTGGAACCAGCTCTGGACCACGGCGAGCGCCGGCATCGGCAACCCGATCCAGAGGGCGGACATCGCGAGCGCAGCCAGCGCGGGCTCGAGGGCAGAAAGCCTTTCGAACCAGAACCTTGAGAGGGGCGTCACCGCGAAACAGACCAGCACGCCGGTCGCCACGGTCGCCAGCATCCAGGCAAACCGGCGTAACACTGCCATCGAAGAGGGCCGGTCGAGGAGCGCGACGACGACCTCGTTGTAGGCCAGCCCCAGCGACCGCACCATGAAGACGAGACCCGAAAGCACCGGCCACGCGGCCAGCGACGCCAGCGGGTTCGGCATCCGGCTCACCGCGGCCGTGCCGATGGGTTGCGCCAGCAGCGCCAGCAGCGAGGTCAGCACCAGCGGGATGTAAAACTGAAAGAAGACCGGGTAGGTCAGCGCGGGTGTGACCTCCGGCTCGGCCTTGAGCTCGTATTGCAGCACCGGGCGCACCCGGAAGCCGGTGTAGATGGCCTCGCTGATGACGCCCGCAGCGACCGCGGTGGTGGCGACCACGATGCCGGGGATCGTCCCGATCAGATAGCCGATACTCAGGACGAGGACGTCCGCACCCAACCGGAAACCGGTGCCGATCCCCACCGCGCGCGAATGGCCGAACCGGATCAGGACGCCCTGGTTGAAGCGGCGATACGCGATGGACCACGTCCATGGCAGCATGATCATCAACCCGATGCGCCCCGGCTCGACGATCTCCGCGGGCGCGCCGAGGATGCCCTGAACCACGACGTAGTAGAGCGGCGTGAACGCCACGGCGATGTGCAGCAGCGTCAGGACGGCGGAGGTGATCATCATGAAGCGCCGGATCAGGACGTAAGACGCCCAGTCCTTGCTCAGGGCCGTAGATGCAGCCAGCAGCATGATGATCGGCGATTCGATGATGAGGGCCAGCGCGAAGACGATGCCGCCATACGCGGCGAGGTTCACCACCGGGTCGGGCAGGCGCGCGACGACCGCGCCCAGGATGGGCAGTTCGGCGGACATCAGCGCCCAACTCGCGGCCAGCGGCCACCACGTGCGGAACACCACGCCCAGCGTCGGCTGTTGCAGCCGTTCCTCGTGCTCGTGCTGAGCGTGTTCTTGGATTTTCACGCTACCCCGTGATCGCCGCACGGAAGTATTCGATGGTGCGGCTCAACCCTACTTCCAGGCCGACTTTCGGTTCCCAGCCCAACACCCGGCGCGCCTTGCTGATGTCGGGCTGGCGGCGGTGCGGGTCGTCGAGCGGCAGCGGCTTGAAGACGATGCCGGCGGGGTTCTCGGTGAGGCGGTTGATCGTTTCGGCAAACTCGCGGATGGTGATCTCGTTGGGGTTGCCCACGTTCACCGGTCCGTTCTCCGTGGAAAGCAACAGGCGCACCATACCATCTACCAGATCGGAGACGTAGCAGAACGAGCGGGTCTGCCCGCCGTCGCCGTAGACGGTCAACGGCTCGCCGCGCAACGCCTGGCCGACGAAATTAGGCACGACGCGCCCATCGTTCAGGCGCATCCGCGGCCCGTAGGTATTGAAGATGCGGATGATACGCGTGTCCACGCCGTGAATGCGATGATACGCCATCGTGATAGACTCGGCGAACCGTTTGGCCTCGTCATACACCCCGCGGATGCCAATGGGGTTGACGTTGCCCCAGTAAGTCTCGGGCTGCGGATGCACCAGCGGATCGCCGTAAGTTTCCGAGGTCGAGGCCAGCAGGAATTTCGCGTTCTTCGAGAGCGCCAACCCCAGCGCGTTGTGCGTCCCCAGCGAACCAACTTTTAGAATCTGGATGGGGATACGTGCGAAGTCCACCGGGCTGGCGGGCGACGCCAGGTGCATCACGGCGTCAATCGCCCCCGGTACGTAGATATAGTCGGTCACATCGTGAAAGATGAACTTGAAATTACGGTTACCGGCGAGGTGCGCGATGTTGTCGGTCGAGCCAGTGATGAGATTGTCCATCGCCATCACCTCGTGGCCCTCAGCCAGCAGACGGTCGCAAAGATGTGAACCGACGAAACCTGCGCCGCCGGTAATCAGAATACGCATAGAAGCTCCTATTTTCTAACAACGAGTGTAGGCTGAGAAACCTTCAACGCCGGGCTGAAGCGCTGAAAAAGCCCTGCCGTCAACATGAACAACGCCATGAGATCCACCAGAAAGAACGAATTATCAATCAGGCCGTGCGCCAGCGCCGCCGCCAGGCCGCCCAGCAAACCGAGCGCGATGGGCCAGACAACCGGTGAGCCATCGCGAAAGATGCGCCAGCCGCGCAGCGCCGTCGCAAGAATAAGCCACGCGCCGGCGATCAGACCTATCAACCCCATGCGCGTCCACAGGTCGAGCACGACATTGTGCGGGTGGTTGAGGTTCGGCTCGGCCCACGCGTCAGGCTGAATGTATTGCGTGCGATAGGCGTAGAGAAAGTTATCGGGCCCAACGCCCAGCAGCGGATGATCCAGCGCCATGCGCAGGCCGCTCCGCCAGAGCCGCAGCCGCAGGAAGCCGGTGCCCGAGCGCCAGTCGAACGCGCCCGTCATACGCGGGGTGCGCGCCAACAGCGCCAGCGCCAACGCGCCAACTGCCGCCAACCCGGCCAACAACCCGACCGGCCACAACCGACGCGCCCGCCACGCCCCACCGATCAACACCGCGGCGATCCCCGCCGGCAAACCCAGCAGCAGCGCGCCCCGGCTAAAAGTCGCCAGACACGCCGCGCCCGTGATCAACGCCGCCAGAGCATAGGGCAGACGACGCGCAGCTCCAAACACACCGACGGCCAACGCCAGCGGAACAATCCGATCGAGATACAGCGCGAGATTGTTGGGCGAACCGTAGAACGCGCGCACCCGCCAGACGCCCTCGGCCTGGATGATCCCCTGTCCGCTGGCTAACTGCCAGAGCGCGATACCACTGACGAAGACCGCCCCCAGCATCAAGCCGTCCAGTGTCGGCCACGACGAAAAAGGCCGCCCACCCGGAACGTAGGCACGGGACACGAGCAGGTAGACCAGTGCGCCGCCCAGGAAGACGGTGCGGTACTCACGCAGCGCCACCTGCGTGTAGTCGGCGGTCAGCGTGGCAAGCAGGCCGGCAGTCAGAAAGGCCAACACCGGCCAATCCAGCCCGCGCGGCCCGGCGGGTTTGCGGCGGCCCGCCAGCGCATCGAGCAAGGCGCGCGCCGCCAGCCCCGCCAGCCCCAGCCACGCCAATATCTCGAAGGTACTGAACTGGCGGCCCAGCAACGCCTCGGGCCGTGGCCAGAATGGGATGCTGAACGCGATCAAAGGCAGCGAGGCGTCGGGTCGCAGCATGAAGATGACGCCCAGCGCCGCCAACGCCGCCAGCGTTGCGGCCAAACCCTGCGCATTTACGAGCCAGATCAGCAAAACCGCGCCGGCAATCCAGTAGAGCGGGTCGGGCTGCGCAGCGGCTATGTCGAGGAGATCTGTCATACTTCCGGCCAGACGCCCCGCTCCACCCCATGCGGAAAGCGCCCAGGCCCAGATGGCCGTGCCCAGCAGCGCCAGCCCCAACAGTGCCCAGCCAACAAGATTGCGTGTAGCCGAAACGGGGCCGGTGATGCGGTAGCCCTGCAACGCCCATTGGCCCCAGCCGCCCTCCGCGACCAACTCCAACCGGTGCGGGCCGAAGGGTAAGTCGCGCGCAACGGTTACTACACGCAACTCACTGAGCGGGTCATACAGCACCAGATAGGCCGCGCCGGAATCATCCAGCGGCAGGGCATTGGCCGGTTCGCCGTCAACCGTGATGCGATAGATCGCCCAGAACGGCCCGCCCTGGATGTTCAGCGCGGCGCCCGCGCCGTTGAAGTCCAGGGTCAGGCGGTCGCCGGTCCGCGAAGGGTCGGCGGCGGTGGGCGTGACGCGCCAGCCGTCGCCATACGTCACCGCCGGGTGATCGGGCGCGTGGTCGCCGGGGGGCATCACCGGCGGTGCGCCCGTGGCCGCCGTGAGCGCCGTCGCGACCAGTCGCGAATTGCCTGTGGCGTCGCACAGGGCGAAACCGCGCCACGGATCATCGGGCGGGCGCTGCGGGCAAGCCGCGGCCCAGAACATCGGCCCGAGCCAGCCCCATTCGTTCCCGCCCAGTTCGAGCGCTCGGGCGGCATACGCCGCTTGCTCCGATGCACTCACCTGGCCCCAGGGCGACGGCGGCCCGGCCCAGCCCGCGGGTAGCGCGTTCCAGCCGAACGCCGTCGCCCACAGCGGTTGCGCGCCCTGCCCGTGGCGCGCCATCACATCATGCAACAGGGCCGCGCGCCCAAGATTAAGCCGGTCGGCCGCGCCGGGCGCATCGGGTGTGTCCGAAAAGCCATAGGGCTGGATGGCGACAATATCAAACCACTGCTCGCCGCCCAGCGCATACAGGGTATCGAGGTAGGCCAGGTCGCTCAGGTTTGCGCCGCCGGATTCGGTCGTCGGGGCAAGCGCGCCTGACAAGATCACGGCGTCCACGTCTGCGGCGCGCAGTTGGATCGCGCCTTCACGCAACAGACCGAGGTAATCCGCGGGGTCCACCGGGCGGGCGCCCCAATGCGGCGCGATGTTTGCTTGGTCCCACACTTGATAGTACGTGATTTGCTCACCGTAGCGCCCGGCAACCTGCGCCGCGAACGCCCCGAAATCGGCGCGCTCCAGCGGCGGGGCCATCGAGTTCTCGACGTCAACGGGGCGGCGCGCCCACGCCGGCGACCCATTGAGGACGACCACCGATTCGAGCGCGGGATGACGGGCAAGTGCAGCGAAAACTGCGTCGGGCATGGACCAGTCATATTGCCCCCGCTGCGGTTCGATCACGTCCCACGGCAGGGTAAAGCGCACCCACCGGAAGCCGGCATCCGCCAGATCGGCCAACGTCGCATCCAGATCCGCCGCCGCCAATTCCGTCCCGTCGAGGTTGACGCCGAGACGCGCGCCGGGCGCGCCCTGCCAGACGCGCGAGGCACGCGCCTGCGCCGCGTCAAACGGCGGCCCTTCGGCGCGCGTCCCCGCCCCGGCGTCGAATGCGCCGGAAAAGGCCAGGGCCGCGCCGAGCCACAGCAGCACGACGATCAGGGGGAGAAGCAGTCGCAGCGGGTCGCGGCCACGCGAGCGGTACATTGGTTGGGTCACCCACGCCTGAGAAACCAGGAAACGGTCAAAGTGGGGTCATGCTACCACAGCGCCGGGCGCGGAGCAAAGGCGTTCCCCACGTAATATACCCGGCGCAGATTTAGTAACGCAAATGTGTGGTACACTGAAACCATGACTCCACCAGGAGCCTGCGCCGGACTGCCTCTTCGATGAAGCCTCATTGAACCTTAGCGCGACGCACCAAATCCAACATCGGATCCATCTAAGGAGAGATACAATGGCCGAGTTAGTCACGATACCGCAGGATGTGCAAGAATTTATCAAAGGAAAGATGGGTTGGGTGGGCACGGTCTCTAAGGACGGCGTTCCGAATGCCACGCCCAAAGGATCGGTGCAGGTACTGGATGACAACCATCTGATGTTCGCCGATCTCTTTTCGCTCAAGACCCGTGCGAACCTGAGGGAGAACCCGCAGGTTTCCGTGACGGTGATTGACCTCGCGACGGCCCAGGGCTACCAGTTGAAAGGAACGGCCGAACTGATTGACGCAGGCCCGCTCTTCGATAAAGTCAAGGAGCAACTGGCGCAAGCGCCGCGACAACTACCGCCGCCGGTCTATGTCGTGCGCATTGGCGTCGAGGCCATCTACGACCAATCGGTCGGTCCGAATGCGGGCAAGCAGCTCAAGTAAGCGTCTCGATCGGTCGCGAGATAGCCGCGGCCATTGACCTGGAATCTATCCGAATATTCCCCGAATCATTCGGCTCTTCCCTTCGTAGTGACGGCTTCAGCCGTTATGTCGCCCCCAACGGCTGAAGCCGTCACTACGAAGGGTCGCGGTTTTTGACGCAATGATGGGGATGCATTAGAATAAGACTTCGTGCCCGACAGGCCCGGCCCAATTGCCGGGCCGCTGTATGCTTATGAGAGGGTTGATAGTCTAATGGAAAAAACTACCTTACAGGCTGAGTCGCGCGGCAGTGGCCGCCACGAGGTCAGAGAACTGCGTTTGCAGGAACGCGTCCCTGCCGTAATCTACGGCGCGTCACAGGAACCGCAGGTCATCGCCGTAGACGCCCGGGCGCTGCACAAGGCGCTGGTCTCAGCCGGGCGCGGCCTGATCGCAATCGAGATGGAAAAGGCGCCGATGATTCAGGTGCTCACGCGGGAGATTCAGCGCGACCCGGTTAAGCGCAACATCATCCACGTGGATTTCCAGGCTGTCTCGCTGACCGAGAAGCTGCGCGTGACGGTTCCCATCGAGCAACACGGCGTCGCGCCGGTCCTCGAAACGGGCGACTACGTGCTGGTACGCGTGGCCGACAACGTCGAGATCGAGTGTCTGGCGTCGGACATCCCCAGCTACATCATCGCGGATATGACCAAGCTGGAAACGGAAGCCGATTCGGTGCTGGCCTCTGATCTGGCCATGCCGGAGAACGTGAAGCTGGTCACGGCCGCAGATCACGTGATCTTCGCCGTCACCATCTCTCGCGCCGCAGTTGAGGCCGAGGAAGAAGAGGAACTCGAAGGCGTGGGTGAGGAAGAGGTGGAGCCCGGTGAGGTGGAAGTGATCGCCAAGGGCAAGGCCGCGAAGGCCGACGAGGATTTCGAGGACTAATTAGCTATCCGAAAACAGCGGGTCGCTCTCCTTCGTAGTGACGGCTTCAGCCGTTGAGATCAGTACAACGGCTGAAGCCGTCACTACGAAGAGACGACGCCGGAGGCGAGATTTCGCCTCCGGCGTTTGGTTTCGTATCTCCGTAGTTTAGCCCTTGTGCGCGTCCGGCGGCGACGCGCACAAGGGGCTAAACTACACTTCTACGGCTCCAACCACTGCATCGGGTCTGCCGCCGCGCCCCGCACGCGAAACTCCCAGTGCAGATGCGCGCCGGTGCTGAGGCCCGTGCTGCCCACCTCGCCCAGGGCTTGCCCCGCCTCCACATGCTGGCCCGCCTCCACGTCTAGCTTCTGCATGTGCCAGTAGCCGGTGACCACGCCATTGCCATGATCCAGGATCACAGCGTTGCCGCGCACCAGCAACGGCTCGGCCAGCAACACGGTTCCCGCGGCGGGCGCATACACCACCGTCCCCGGCGGCGCGCTGAAATCTTCGCCCGCGTGCGCGCTGACCGCCCCCCCACCGCCATACGTCCGGCGTGAGCCGAAGTGATCCGAATGCGCGTATTCGCCATCCAGCGGATTCGCGAAACGCGAGCGCGGCGACCAGCCCGGCGCGCTCTCCGTGGCGAACATCGCTGTCACCTTCTCCAATTCGGTGTTCACCCTGGCCGTCTGCCCCAAGATCGGCCCGGTGACGGAAGCCGGAACATCGTAGCTGTCGAACTGCCCCGCGCGAATCGGTACGGGCAGGGTAAGTTCGGTATCGCCGGCGCGGACGTTCAGCGAACGCACGCCGGGCGCGACCAGCGGGCCGAAGGGAATCAGCGCCCAGCCCTGATCGCCCGCTTGTGTCACCGGATACGCCGTGTCGCCCAACGTCACGGCGAGCGGAACCTCACCGGTTGCTTGCACCCAGACGGCCAGGGTCTGGCCCTGGACAGCGGGCCACGGCCAGAACTGCACGCGCGCCAACTCGCCGCCGGCGGGGATAAACAGGCGCGTCCCGTCACCCGCGGCGACGCGCAACGACTGCCCCACATCCACGCGGTCCGGGTTTGCCAGGGCATTGAGCGCGGCAAGCGCCCCCACCGTCATCCCGTATTGTTCGGCAATTTGCGAGAGCGTTTCCCCGGCCTGGACAACGTGCGTGCGCTCATCGGCGTTCGACACGGTGACGCCAACGGCAGAGGGCGACAGCTCTACTGCGTCCATCTGCGGGCCGGCAAGGCCGGGCGTCTTCCCATCGAGGATGAGGCCGTCGGCGGCCGCGGGCGACGCCAGAAGAAGAGCCGCGCAGACCGCCAGCAAGATCACGCCGGGCCAGGGTATCATAAAGCGTCGGAGTCGAGGCTTTAGCCGGTTTATGCCGCACGCAGGGTCATGTGCTAAACCGGCTGAAGCCTCGACTCCTGAGTAAATCCTCATGTTATTCCCGGTAGAACTTCGGCGCAAGCACCGCGATGTAGGGCAGATTGCGGAATTTCTGCCCGTAGTCGAGGCCATACCCGAACACAAACTCGTCCGGGATGTCGAACCCGACGTATTTGACGGGGACTTCTACGTTGCGGCGGGCCGGCTTGTTCAGCAGCGTGCAGATTTCCAGCGATTGCGGCGCGCGGGCGCGCAGGATGCGCACCAGATAATCCAGCGTTGCGCCGGTGTCAATAATGTCCTCGACGATCAGCAGGTCGCGCCCTTCGATGGGATCGTCGAGGTCCTTGAGAATCCGCACGACGCCGCTCGACTCCACGCCTTCACCGTAGCTGGAAACCGCCATGAAATCCACGGAGTGCGGCACGGCGATCTGGCGCATCAGGTCGCTGAGGAAGAGCACGCTGCCCTTGAGGACGGCGAGGAGGAGCAGGTCTTTGCCGGCATAGTCGCGGCTGATTTGCGCGCCCAACTCGGCAACGCGCGCTTGCAGCCTGTCTTCGGGGATGAGGATTTTGTCCACGTATTCCGTTGCGAGCATGGCGTTCTCCTGATTCGAGTGTCGCCGCTTAGCGCCAGGACTCCGGTGGGGGCCTGCGCCACGTGGGCGTTGCGGTCGGCATGGGCGTGGGCGTCGGTGCCTGGGTCGGTTTGGGGACCGGCGCGGCGAGCTTGGCGGCCGGCGCGGCCGGTTGCGCCGCAGCCTGTTGGGCCGCCGGGGCCGGCGCGGCAACCTGCGGCATCGGCGCGCCGCGGAAGGCCGCCGCCCACGCCGCCGTCAGATCGAGATAGCGCGAGCCATACGCCCGGCTCGGTTCGATGTAGCTGCCCTCGGGCCACTCGTTGAAGCTGGTAATGACGATCCAATCGGGCGCGCTATTGATCGCCGCCTGCCAAGAACGCTCATAATACGCGCCGTCCTCGCGGCCCACGGCGAAGGCGTTGCCGCGGCCCGTGCTGCGGTCGTCATAGCCGGGCATCACGGTGGCAACGTAGACCTTCGGCGCGCCCAGCTTGTTCGCCGCCGCACGCACGCGCTTGGCGAACTTGTTAGCAGTGGCCGTCAGGCTGGTCGGCGGGTTCCACGTCACACTATAGAGATGGTGGCCGTCGAACACGGAGAGCGGCGTCACGTCCACACCCTCTTCGATCCACAGGCTGTCGTGGTTCGGATCCACGGCCTGCCGGATCGCCGCCCATGTGCCCAGGTTGAAGCGCTGCTGCCGCCAAAAGAAGATCACCGGCTTGCCGCCCGCCCGCAGATAAGCGGGATGTTGCGCGTGCGTCGCCAGCAGCGTCGCCAACGCAGCCTGCGCCTGGCCCGCGTTATGCACGAAAGGCGACCCCGTCTCGAAATCCACGGCGATGCGGAAGCCACGCGCCGCCGCCTCGTCGAGCAGGGCGCGGAGGTTGGTCTCCGTCTGGTTGTTCTCCACCTGCGGGCCGTACCACGACACGACGAACGCGTCAACGTCGGCGGCCTTGGCTTGCTCGATGTGGCGCGCCATGGCCCCGCGGTCGGCGGAGGCATAGAGTTCGGCAGGCAGGTCGTGCATACGACCATTGTTCCAGGTGTTCGCGTCGAACCAGGTATAGTAGAATGCCAGCACCAATCGGTCAGGGCTTTGCGCGGCGGTGGGCGCGGGCGGCGCCAGGGTCAGGATGAGCAAGATCAGCAGGCCCAGGCTCGCCAGTGGCGTGCGGGCGCGGCGAATGCGGCTCGGCAAATTGCGGTGTGAGGATGTCAAAATGGGCTCATTAGCCTTTCGGGTGATGCGCAGATTGTAGGCCACGCGCGCCGATCTGTCAATTGCGCGGCCCACCCTCACTTCGCCCAACCCTCACCCCGACCCTCTCCCAAAGGGAGAGGGTCGGGGTGAGGGAGAGTTTATGTGACCGCGACACACAACAACCCCTTGAGATATTCCCCCTCCGGGAAACTGAGCAGGATGGGATGATCGGGGCCTTGCCCCAGGTGCGCGATGATCTGCGCGTCGCGCCCGGCGTCAGCGCTGGCCCCGAAGACCACCTTCTGAAACAGATCGGGGTCCACCAGACCGGAACAGGAGAAGGTCGCCAGGATGCCGCCCGGCGTCAGCAGCTTGAGCGCCTGCAAGTTGATGTCCTTATAGCCGCGCAGCGCGTTGGGCAGGTCGCCGCGGCTCTTGGCGAATTTCGGCGGGTCGAGGATGATCATGTCGAAGGTCTCGCCCGCGTCGCGCCAGTCGCGCAGCACCTGAAACACGTCGCCCGCCACGCCATCGGCCTGAGCATCCGGGTCCAGGCCGTTGAGGCGCAACGCTTCTTCCGCGCCTTCCAGCGCCTCCACCGAGCTGTCGAGATTGGTGACGTGGGTCGCGCCCGCGGCCAGCGCATAGACGCCGAACGACCCGGTGAAGCTGAACGCATTGAGCACACGTCTTCCCGCGGCATGGGCCGCCACGATGCGCCGGTTCTCCCGCTGATCCAGGTAGAACCCGGTCTTCTGGCCGGTTTGCAGCTCGGCGGGGAACCTGAGACCGTGTTCCATAATCACAAGATCGGAGGGCGGCGGCTCCCCCCAGGATGCGCCGGCTTCTGCCCGCAGACCTTCCTGTCGCCGCACGGCGACGTCTGAACGGTCAATGATGCCGCGCGGGGCGAAGAGGTCCTGCAATGTCCCCGCGAGCATCTCGCGACGTGACTCGACGCCCAACGTCAAAAACTGGACGACCAGCCAGTCGTCGTAGCGATCCACCATCAGGCCGGGCAGCCGATCGCTCTCGGCGTAGACCAGCCGGTACGCGTCCGTGGCCGGGTCGGCGGCCAGCGCCGAACGACGCGCCGCGGCCTCTGCCAATCGCCGCCGCCAGAAAGCATCGTCAATCGGCTCGTCCCGCGCCCAGGTCAGCAGTCGGACGACGATTTGCGAGCGCGGGTTGTAGTAGCCGCGCGCCAGCCAGCCGCCGCGAACGTCTGTTATGTCAACAATGTCGCCTGGCGTCGGATCGTCCGTCACGCCGTCAATCGCCCCGGAGAAAATCCACGGGTGGCCCTGGCGCACGGGCTTCTCCTTGCCGGGTTTCAGCCGGATCGTGGGCAGCGTATAAGCGTTCAATAGTGACCCTCCAGACCCGCGTCGAGGCGGGCGTGACGGCGGCGCGTTCGTCTACGCGCAGGCCGCAAACCCACGCGATGCCCCCTCGCCCGACCAGCAGCGGCCAGTGAGCGCGGGCGTCGCGCGGGATTTTCGCGTTGATCATGTACTCGTTGAGCTTCATGCTGTGGCCGCCCATGCCTTGCGGTTGAAATCTGTCGCCGGGCTGTCGGGGCCGCAGCGTCAATACCGGGCCGGTTGCGCCGGCGCCGAGCCAGGCTTGCCACGGGTCATCACCCTCGCCGGGCCGCGCGTCCGACGTGTCTGCGGCCTCGATCACGATGCGCCAGCCGCCCGGCAAGGGCGTGACGCCGGGAACGGTGAGCGGCAGCGCCTCGGCAATCTGCGGGGCCGCGACTGACCACGGCGCGTCTTCGGGCGCAATCCGCAGGCGGTCATAGCCCAGTTCCAGCGCCAACCCGCCCGTCAGCGTGGCCGCCTGGCCCGTTTCGCCCTCACGCGCCAGCCAAACGGCGCGCTCGACGTGCTCCCAGCCGAGGTCGCGCAGGCTGCGACGTAGGCGATACACCGCCTCACGCAGCAGCGCGCGTTGCAGGCCGATGGACGCGGCGCGCCAGCTTTCCAGATCGAAGATGATCTCATCCGGCCCGCCGGGCAAAGCGACCGCATCCCACGCCTGCGCCGTTTGACCTTGCAAGGTTTCGGCGTCGCCGGCCAGCGCCTCTGCGGTATGCGCCAGCACTTCCTGAATAGCGGGGTTATAGTTTTTGAGGATCGGGATCAACTCGTGACGCAGGCGGTTGCGATAAAAGCTCGTGTCCTCGTTGCTCTGGTCATAGCGCGGTTGCAAACCGTGCGCGGCGCAATACCCGGCAATCCGGTCGCGGTCGGTTTGCAACAGGGGACGCACCAGCCACAACGGTGTATCAGACAACTCAGATGCTTCCTCCGCTTCACCGGAGATGAGGCGATAGTCCGCCAACGGCGTGCGGGGCAACATCCCGCGCAGCCCGTCCACGCCGCTGCCGCGCAGGAAGTGCATCAGCACCGTCTCCGCCTGATCGTCGGCGTTGTGCCCCACGGCGATGACGCAGGCCCCGGCTTCCCGCGCCGTGTCCCGCAGGAACGCGTAACGCGCCAGCCGCGCGGCCTCTTCGAGCGACCAGCCTTCACGCGCGGCGAGCGCCCGCACATCGGCCCGCCCCTCGATGTAGGGCAGGCCCAGTTCGCGCGCCGCGTCTGCCACGAAGCGCTCGTCGGCGTCCGCATCCACGCCGCGCAGCCCGTGATGCAGATGCGCCACCGTCAGTTGCAGCGACAACTGCTGCAAGACGTGCAGCAAACAGAGCGAATCGGGGCCGCCCGACACCCCCACGATGATCGCATCCCCGCTCTGGAAAAGGCGGTAGCGGCGCGCGAAGGTCTGTACGGCGGTGACAAGCGGGTCCATAGATCAAATCTTAGCACGCCGCAGGGTAAAGTCCAAGGGCTCGATGGACTGCAATCAGGGCTTTTATAAAGTCGCGTTATGTCACCCTGAGCGGGTTAACGATTCAACGTTCGCCGCGCTTGGACTCTAGCGAAGGGTCTCGGCCTCGTGACGCGAGATGCTTCGTTATGACTCTGTAAAAGCCCTGGGATTGCAATGCGCGTGGATGGTCGGTTTGGGTGCATATGCACAGGATGGTATAATGATGAATGGTGTGTGTCCGCATTCTGTGATTCTCGGACACGACCCCCATATCGGCCTATCTGGGCCGGTCCTGGAAGGAGCATCCTACGCGTGGTCAGCCCGCTAAACTGGTTTCTCGGTCTTTTTTCTCTGGATATCGGCATTGATCTCGGCACGGCCAACACCCTGGTGATGATCCGCAATCGCGGCGTCGTCATTGACGAGCCGTCGGTCGTCGCCATTGACAAGAAGAGCAAGAGAGTTCTTGCCATCGGCTCCGAAGCCAAAGAGATGGTCGGTCGCACGCCGAGCAACATCGTGGCGATTCGCCCCCTGCGCGACGGCGTGATCTCGGACTTTGATGTGACGGAGAAGATGTTGCATTACTTCATCCACAAAGTCCACGAACGCATGTTGCTGCGCATCCCGCGGCCGCGCGTCGTCGTCGGCATCCCCAGCGGCGTGACGGAGGTCGAGAAGCGCGCGGTCTATGACGCCACCCTGAGCGCCGGTGCGCGCGAGGCGTATCTGATCGAAGAGCCAATGGCGGCTGCCATCGGCGCAAACCTGCCCGTATCCGAAGCGCAGGGCAGCATGATCGTGGACATCGGCGGTGGAACCACCGAGGTCGCCGTAACGTCTCTGGGTGGGATCGTCGTCGCGCGCTCGATCCGCGTGGCGGGCGACGAAATGAACGAGGACATCATCAATTACGCCCGTCAGAAGTATAACCTGCTGATCGGCGAACAGACGGCCGAAAATGTGAAGATTCAAGCCGGCTCCGCCTATCCGCTGGAGACGGAAATGATGGTCGTGCTGCGCGGGCGCAACCTCATCACGGGGCTACCGGAAGCGGTAGACGTGAGCAGCGTCGAGCTGCGCGAGGCGTTGCGCAACTCCATCGGCATCATCGTGGATACCGTGCGGCAGGCGATTGACGAAACGCCGCCCGAGCTGGTGGCGGACCTGATGGAGCATGGGATTGCGCTCGCCGGGGGCGGCGCGCTGCTCAAGGGTCTGGCGCAACGCCTGAGCGAGGAGACCAAGATGCGGGTCTACGTTGCGGAAGACCCGATGAGTTGCGTGGCCCGTGGCGCCGGCAAGGTGCTTGAGAACTTCGAAGTTCTGAGCAAGACGCTTGCCAGCATGCAACGAGGAAGCACGTTACATTAGTTGAGGGGTTTTGCCGATCAACCTGCCGGCTTCGGCCGGCAGTTATCTAATCCATGAGCCGCCTTTCCAACCGCACCCTGGTTTTTTATATCCTGGCGGCAGTGGGCATCGCCTTACTCGTCCTGTCCACTTCCGGTTTCCTGGCGCCTGTTGAGGGCGTCATGAATCAGGCTGCCCGGCCCTTTCTGATCACCTTCAGCGGCATCGGACGGCAGGCTGGCAACATCGCAACCTCACTCAAAGAATTGCGCACGCTCCGCTCCACGAACCGCCAGCTCCAGACTATCGTTGACACGCTCACCATTGATAATCTGCGGCTCACCGAAGTGGAGACCGAAAACCAGCGGCTGCGCGAGCTGTTGCGGTTTGCCCAGCTCAACCCCATCTATGACGTGCGCGGCGGGCAGGTGGTTGCACGGGTCATCAACAAAGGCCCCAGCAATTATCTGAACAGCATCACCATTGATCTCGGCTCAGATCACGGCATCGAGGCCGGGATGCCGGTGGTGACGGAGCGCGGCCTGGTGGGGCGCATCCTGAAGGTGGGGCCGCGCACGTCCAGCGTGCTGCTCATCACCGACCCTTCCAGCGGCGTGCAAGCGATGATCCAGCGCAGCCGCGAGCTGGGCGTGGTGAATGGACAGGCGGGCGAGCTGCCGGTGATGGATTACATCCCGCAGGGCGGCGACGTTACGGCCGGCGATGTGGTGATTACGTCGGGGTTGGGCGGTAACTTTCCCAAGAACCTGGTGATCGGGCAGGTCGTCGAGGTAAACCAGAAAGATTACGATATGTTCCAGCAGGGCATCTTGCGGCCCACGGTAGATTTCGACCGGCTGGAGTTCGTGCTGGTGATTACCAACTTCCAGCCGTTGCCCGGTCAGACGGACGACCCGGAACCGGTGGGGTGAGGCCGCATGACGATTGAGACAGGCGCGCCGAAAACGATCACCGGGCATGGCCCCAATCCGTTCATCATCGCGGTCCTCGTGATGTTAGTGGCGGCGCTGGTGCAGGCAACGCTGGTCTCGCGCATCCGCTTCCTGGGCGCGTGCCCGAATCTGATCCTGGTGATGGTGGTCTCGTGGGCGCTGCTGAAAGGCGTGCTGACCGCGCTGCCGATTGCGTTCGTCGCGGGCCTCTTCTTCGACCTGCTGGCCGGGCTGCCGCTGGGCGTCTCATCGCTGGGGCTGATGGCGACCACGTTTCTGGCCGGGCTGGGCACGCGGCGCGTGTTTGCGAGCAATGTCCTCTGGCCGGCCTTCATCGTCGCACTGGCGACGCCAGTTTACGCGTTCTTCGTGCTTACGGTGTTACAGTTCACCGGACTGAAGGTAGATTGGGCCGAAATGGCCGTTCAGGTAGTCGCGCCCGAGTTGGTGTTGAACGTCCTGCTGACGCTGGTCGTTTATCCCACCATGCGCGGGGTGATGCAGGTCCGGCATTAATGGCTAAGAATCTATCTAAAATTTGTAGTTTAGGGCCTTGTGCCCGTCGCGAACGCCCATAAGGGGCTAAACTACGAGTTTTCGGATAGACACTGAATTCCGAACGATATGGTTTGAGATCATCATGACGAAACCCACGAAGTACAACGATGCAACGCAAGATTGACACGGCCCAGGTTCGGCTGATCCTGTTGCGGTTGGCCGTCGTTGCGGTCATGGCGCTGCTCATCGGCCGCCTGTGGCAGCTTCAGATGGTGCAGGGCGAAGAGTATCGCATCCTGGCCGACCGCAACCGTTTCCGCGAGATGGATGTGACGGCGCCGCGCGGCGTGATTTACGACCGCAACGGCGAAATCCTGGCACAGAACGAGCCAAGCTTCACGGTGATGGTGGTTCCCGCCGACTTGCCGGAACCTCCGGAAGGTTCGAAAGAAGACCCGGCGGGCGCGGTGCTCGACCGGCTGATGGCGCTGCTGGCGATTACCGACCCGCTGGCCGGATCGCCCACCCCCACGCCGACCGCGCAACCCACTGCGACAGCGCCCGCGAAGAAAGACCCGGCGAAGCAGGAAGACCCCGAATCGCTGTTCGCCATTCACGAGCGCGAGCCGTGGATCATGCCGCGCGACGAGATAGAGACGGCGATCAAGAAGGGGTACATCGGCGGGGCCTACCGCCCAATCCGCATCGCCCGCTATATCAAGGACTATCAGGCCTTTGCAATTAACGAAGATCTGGTCAACCTGCCGGGCATCCAACTGGTGCTGGAGCCAATTCGCGACTATCCCACCGGTAATCTCACGGCGCACCTGCTCGGCTATATGGGACACATCCCCGAAGGCCAGCTCGAAGATTATGAGGCAAACGGCTATCGGCGCGACGAGCAGGTAGGGCTGACGGGGCTGGAATACAGCCGCGAAGAGCAATTGCGCGGCGCGCCGAGCCGGCAAACCATCGAAGTAGACGTCAACGGCCGGCGCGTGCGTACCGTCGGCGAGGAAAGCAAGGCCGTGCCGGGGCTGAACCTCTATCTGAGCCTGGACATGGACCTGCAACGCGCCGCGACCGAGGCTTTACAGGAAGCGTTAGACAATTCCAGCGGGTTCACCAAGGCGATGGAGGGCGTCGTCGTGGCGCTGGACCCCCGTACCGGCGCGATCCGCGCGCTGGTCAGCCTGCCGGCCTACGACAACAACCTCTTCACAAAGGGGATCACCGATGAAGCGTGGCAGGCGTTGACGACCGACCCGAACCTGCCGCTCTTCAACCGAAGCATCGGCGGGCAGTATCCGCCTGGCTCGACGTTCAAGATCCTGGTCGCGTCGGGAGGCCTGCAAGATGGCGTCATCAACACCCGGACGCTATTGGGCGACGGCTTCGATGGTCGGAACGACGGCATCATCTCGCTACCGAACGAGTATTTCCCGTGGGACCGCACCAAGGATCAGCCGTTCTATTCGTGGATTCACAAATACGGCCACGGTCACGGGCTGGTAGCGGTGCGCGATGCGCTGACGGTGTCGGACGACATTTTCTTCTACCAATTGGGCGGCGGTTACCGCGAGTTCCGCGGTCTGGGACCAACGGAAGAGGGGAAGTATGCTAAAGATTTCGGGCTGGGCGAGCTCACCGGCATCGAACTGCCGGGCGAGAGCAGCGGCCTGATCCCGACCCCGAAGTGGAAACGCATCAACTACGCCGAAAACTGGCTGACGGGCGACACCTATAACATGAGCATCGGCCAGGGTTTCGTGCTGTCCACGCCGCTGCAAATGGCGTCGGCGACGGCGGCCATCGCCAACCGCGGCCATCTGTACCGCCCGCAACTGGTGGAGAAGATCACCGACGCCGACGGCAACGTGGTCGGCAAGCTGGAACCCGACCTGATCCGCGACGTGTCGGTGGATGCGGCCAACCTCGACACGGTGCGCGAGGGCATGTATGGCGCGATCAACTGGCCCCAGGGCACAGCCACCAAGGTCAAAGTGTCGGGTGTGGTCATTGCCGGCAAGACAGGCACGGCGGAGTTCTTCCGCGACAACAACAAAGATCACCAGCCCGATCGAGACGACAAGGGCAACCTGCCGACGCACGCGTGGTTCACGTCCTTTGCGCCCTACGTTGACCCGGAAATCGTGGTGACGGTGTTCGTGGCGAACGGCGGCGAAGGCTCCGCGGTGGCCGCGCCCATCGCCACCAAGGTGCTGGAAGCCTACTTCCACGGCCAGGGCGAACAACAAGCGCCCCCGACGACCGAGCCGACCGAAAAAGTGACGGCTGCGCCATGAGACGCGCCCTCTGGAAACGATTCGACTGGTTACTCTTCGCCCTGGCGATGGCGTTGTCGGTGTTCGGCGTGGTGATGATCGCCAGCGCGCTTTCGGGTAACGAGGTGCTGGCGCAATGGCCCTGGCGGCAGGCGGCATTCCTGGCGCTGGGGATCGCGCTGTTGCTGATGGCGGCGGCGTTCGACTACCAGCTGCTGGGTTCGGTCGCCTACCTGATTTACGTTGTCTTGCTGGCGGCGTTGCTGGTGATCTGGGCATTCGGCACGGTCTCGGGCGGGGCGCAGCGATGGTTGGCATTCGGCGATTTCCTGCTCCAGCCCTCCGAACTGGCGAAACTCGGCGTGATCGTGGCCTTGGCCCATTTCCTGTCAACGCGCGAGGCGCGCGGCCGGCTGGACAGCATCCTGACCCCGGTCGTGGCGTTGATGATGCTGGCTCCGGCGGTCGCGCTGATCTACCTCCAGCCAAACCTGAGCACGGCGCTCTCGTTGCTGGCGATCGGCGGGTTGATGCTGATGATGGCAGGGATGCCCGTCCGCCACATGGTGGTGTTGGGACTGGCAGTCGCTGCGGCGGCGGTCCCCGTGTGGCGCTTGCTGTTGCAAGATTACATGAAGGACCGCATCCTGTCGTTCCTCAACCCGACGCTGGTCTCGACGGCAGATCGCTATAATATTGACCAGGCGATGATCAGCATCGGGTCGGGCGGCTGGCTGGGACGCGGGCTGTTCCGGGGCAGCCAGAACCAGTTGCACTTCCTGCGCGTGCGGCACACCGATTTCATCTTCTCGGTGACCGCCGAGGAACTGGGGTTCATCGGAGCCGTGGCGCTGATCGTGCTCTTCGGGCTACTGCTCTGGCGGTTGACCTATATCGCCGGGATCTCGCAAGACACCTTCGGTCGCCTGATCGTCGTCGGCGTCACGGCGATGATCTTGTTCCAGTTCGTGGTCAACATCGGCATGAACCTCAGCCTGTTGCCCGCCACCGGCGTGCCGCTGCCCTTCGTCAGTTATGGCGGCAGCTCGCTGTGGACGATGCTGATCGGCATTGGATTGGCGGAAAGCGTGGCGATGCGCCACCGCCGCTTCGGATTCGACTGATATTTGAAGCCCGTAGTTTAGCCCCTTGTGGGCGTCGGTATCGGCGCCCACAAGGGGCCAGACTACGAGTTTTTCGGATAGGCTCTTTGGCATTCAGAGCGGGTTAACTCTGAGTCGTTCATTGCGGCGTGACTTCAGCGAAGAATCTCGCGTTAGTGAGGCTGAGACCCTTCGCTAGAGCCTGACCGCAACGCACTTTGATGGGTTAACCCGCTCAGGGTGACATCATAAAGATCGTCTTACATGGCATTCGTTTGTTTACGCGGAGTCCCATCCATGACTGAAAACAACCGTCCCGTTCGCGTTCGTATGGCTCCCAGCCCCACGGGCAGCTTTCACCTGGGCAGCGCCCGCACCGCGCTGTATAACTGGCTGTGGACGCGCCATACAGGTGGCAAGTTCCTGCTGCGCATCGAAGACACCGACCAATCACGCTACGCGCCGGGAGCGTTGCAAGACATCACCGACAGTATGCACTGGCTGGGGCTGGATTGGGACGAAGGGCCGGACGTGGGCGGCGACTACGGGCCGTATGTGCAGTCAGAGCGGCTGGCGCTCTATCATCAATGGGTGAACTGGCTGATCGAACACGGCCATGCGTATCGCTGCTATTGCTCCGAGGAGCGGCTGAACGCGCTGCGCGTCGAGCAACAGGCGCGCAAGGCAGACGCCATCGGCTATGACCGGCATTGCCGCTTCCTGACCGCGGAGCAACGCGCCGAGCTAGAAGCCTCCGGCTCGCCGTCGGTGGTGCGCTTCGCCATGCCGCTGGAAGGCGAGACCGCGTATACCGACATCCTGCGCCCGACGCGCTCCGTTGAGAACCGCAAAATTCTCGACCCGGTGATCCTCAAATCCGACGGTTACCCCACGTACCACCTGGCGAACGTGGTGGACGATCACTTCATGGAGATCACCCACGTGCTGCGCGGCGATGAGTGGCTGAATAGCGTTCCGCTGCATGTCAACCTCTATAGGGCCTTCGGATGGGAGCCGCCCATCTACGCGCACCTGCCCCTGATTCTGGACCCCGGCGGCGAGGGCAAACTGAGCAAGCGCAAGAAACGGGCGGACGGACAGGAAATTCTGACCTATGTCGAAGAATATCGCGACGCGGGGTATCTGCCGGATGCGATGTTCAACTTCCTGTCTATTCTTGGCTGGGCCCAGAGCGCCGACAATGATCTCTTCTCGCGCGCTGAGGCGGTCGCCGCCTTCGACATCCACGACATCAACGCTTCGCCCGCCGCCCTGCCGATCAGTAAGCTCGACTGGATGAACGGTCAGTACATCCGCGCGCTCGACACACCGGTGTTGACCGAGCTGCTCATCCCGTTCCTCAGCCGCGACCTGGGCATCGCGGAGGATGCGCTGCGCGCCCACCCGGCGCTGCCCTTCATCGCGCCGCTGGTGCAAGAGCGCATCAAGACACTGGCCGACGCCGCGTCGCTGGTGGATTTCGTGTTCGCCGACAAGATTGACTATGACCCGACGATGTTGATCGCGAAGGGGCTGGATGCGGCGGGTTCGCTGGCGGCGCTGGAAGCCGCCGACGGCGTGATGCGCAGCCTGCCCTTCACCGAGGAAGCGCTGGAGCCGGCGCTGCGCGCGCTCGCGACAGATCTGGGGCTGAAGCCGGGGCAGCTCTTCGGCATCCTGCGCGTCGCGCTGACAGGCAAGAACGTCGCACCGCCGCTCTTCGGCAGCATGATGGCGCTCGGCAATGAGGAGACCCTGGCGCGCATCGAAGACGCAAAAACCCATTTATGTAAACTTGTGGAGGGTTCTCCCTCTGACAGGGGAGAGCCAACACCATGACGTCGACCTTTCATTGCGACCCGACCTCCGACCGCTGGATTGAGCTGGATCGCCGCGGAACCCCGGTCTTGCTGAGCACGCACCCGGTGACGCGGGGCGAGTATAAAGACTATTTACGGGAAATCGGCCGCCCGATTCCCCCCGCGTTGGCGCGCATCGCCCCCCTCGCCTCGCCCGTCGCGGACGTGTCACAGGTAGATGCGAAGGCCTATTGCGAGTGGCTAACCCATCATCAGGGCGGTGAATTCCGGTTGCCGTCAGTGGGCGAGCTGCTGGAGTTGGCGCAAGAGGCCGAAGCCGAGGGCATCACCAGCGAGGTCTGGCCGCACCATCCCGGCAATCGCTTCGAGGTGCGCGGCGGGCTGCACGATATGTACCTTTGCGAGTGGACACGCGAGGTCGAGGAAGGGCCGGCGGCGCTTAGTAACCCGCGCGTCTTGGGCAGCATCTTCTATCCGCCCTGGCTGCGGCAAGATAGCCACACCTATAACGCGCAGGCGCACCTGGCCGCGACGGAAGGCTTCTCCTTTGTCACCTTCCGCGTGACGTGTGTCGGCCGGCGGTAGACGCGGGATCGCGAAAGACACGAAACGTCACGACTGCATCCACGGCCCTACGTATTTGCGGGGGCTTGTTGTCGGCAAAACTTTAAGGTGAATCAGACGTTCTCCTGACCCGGTTTCCCCTCCGGCTGGACGAGAGACCACAAGATTTTATGTTGCAAGCGAACCCTCACGGCGACAATACCCCGCAAAACAGGCCAAAATACCCCGAAAATGCGCACATCTGGAACTTGCCCCTTCCGGCGCAATGTGATAGCATAGCGTCTGTTCGTTCGGGAATAGTTTAACGGTAGAACGTCTGACTCTGGATCAGAAAGTTGGGGTTCGAATCCCTGTTCCCGAGCCATTATCTCACACCAGTCAGCATTCACGTTTTCACTAATATTTGTTGCAGGTTGACATGTCGTAACTAATTCACGTGGCGTTTCACCGCGCAAGCAAGGCGAATATGGCCGCAAAAACCGCTCCGCCCCTGTCCCCTCCGTCTCCCCTCCGTCCGTACAGCCAACCTCCTGGTTGCCGATGGCCATCATCCTCATCGCGCAGATGCAGATGGCCTTCAACGTCAACGCCCTGCCGATGTCCATTGGCCCCATCGTATACGACCTCAATACGAGCGCGACCACTGTGGGAACCGCGCTCGTTGTGTATTCACTGTTCGTCGCCGCATTTGTCATGCTGGGCGCAAAGATCGGCAAGATCGCAGGCGCGCGGCTTGTCTTCCAGATTTCGGTCGTGATTCATGGCCTGTCCATGGGCCTGATGGCGTTCAGCCCGAACGACGGCACCATGATTAACGCCCAGGCGATTGCCGGGCTGGCCGCGGCGGTGCTGGTGCCCACCCTGGTGGTGTTGCTTGCGGCCAACTACCACGGCGCACAGCAATCGTAGGCGTTGGGGCTGCTGGCCGGCGCGCCGGCCGGCGCTGGGGTGCTGGCGTTCCTGATCGCCGGCGTTCTGGGCACGGTGTTGAGCTGGCGCTACTCTTTCGGCCTCCTCTTCTTCGTCTCATTGATCGTTTTCGTCCTCAGCTTTCGCCTGAAGCCGATCCCGCGTCAACAAGGCATCAAGATTGATTGGGTCGGCGCGGTGCTGATCGCCATCGCCGTCATTATGATCAGCCTCGGCTTCAACAACTTGAACGCCTGGGGCATCGTGCTGGCGAGACCCGCCGTCCCGTTCAATTTCTTCGGGTTATCGCCCGCGCCGTTTATGGTCATCATCGGGGCCGTGGTGGGGCAGGGCTTCTTTGCCTGGTCGCACCAGCGGCAGGCCCGCCGGCAAGACGCCGCTGCTCGCGTTGGAGGTGATTGACTCACCGCAAGAGCGCAGCGCGACGATCTCGATGATGATGATCAGTGCGCTGGGTCCGGCCGTCAATTTCCTGATCCCGCTCTACATCCAGATCGTCCAGGGTCGCACCAGCCTCGAAACGGCAATCATGGTGATCCCTTACACGCTCGCCATCTTTGCCAGTGCCGTCCTGGTGGTGCGGCTCTACAAACGGTTGACCGCGCGCCGGATCGGCAGCGTGGCCTTCCTGATGGTCGCCGCCGGGCTGATCTTGCTGGCCTTCACCATCCGCAACGATTGGAGCGCGCCGCTGGTGATCCTGGGCCTGATTATCCTGGGGCTGGGCGAAGGCGCGTTGCTGACGCTCATGTTCAACTTCCTAGTCACATCGTCCCCGAAGGAACTGGCTGGGGATGTGGGCGCATTGCGCGGCACGGCCAACAACCTGGCCACGGCGCTGGGTACAGCCTTTGCCAGCATCGTTGCCGTCGGCCTGCTAACCCTCTTTATCACTTCCAGCCTGGTTAACAACCCCACGATCCCGCCATCGCTTAAGGCGCAGGTAGCGCTGGACAACATCAATTTCGTCAGCAATGACCAGTTGCTCGAAACCATGGCCGGCACGACGGCGACGCCGGAACAAGTCGCCGAAGCGGTGCGCATCAACGTAGAGGCGCGTGTCCGGGCGCTCCAGGCGTCCTTCTTTATCCTGGCCTTCATCGCCCTGTTGGCGATCTTCCCGGCGCGCCGGCTGCCCAACTACGTGCCCGGCGAAATCCCCGATGACGCTGCGCTCAAATCCGGCAAGCGCACCCGGCAGCCCAAACCAGCAAAATAAGATAGCGAAACCGTAAAGAAACAGTAACGAGGAGATGACGATGGAAATTACCGTAAAGACCGGCGATGTGTTAAACGAGGCGTCTGACCTCGCGATGCTCGCCACGTTCGAGGATGCCCCCCTGCCCGCAGCCGTGGCCGACCTGTTGGAACCCGAAGACTATAAAGGCCGCGCCGACCAGATGAAGCTGCTCTACCCGCGCGGAGCGATTGCGCCGCGCCGCCTGCTGCTAGTGGGGCTGGGCAAACAGGAGGCTGTCAGCGCCGAAGGCCTTCGGCAGGCCGGCGGAAGCGCCGTGAAAGAGGCCCGCAAACTCCTGGTTGCCGATGTGACCGTCGGGTTACACGGCGACCCGTCGTTGCCGTCTGAAGTGATTGCCCAGGCCTTCGCCGAAGGCCTCGAGATGGGTGCGTATCGCTATTGGATCTATCGCACCGGATTAACCAACGAACAGACCTTTGAAGTGACGAACGGCACGATCTTCACAAGCGTCAAAAACACGGAGGCGGCGCGCGCGGGCGCGGCAGTCGGGCAGATCACCGGGCGCGGTGTCACGTTCGCCCGTGAACTGGTGAACGGTCCGGGCTACAAGATGACGCCGGCCGTGCTGGCAGAAGAAGCCATCTCGCTCGGCAAGCGGGTGGGCCTCGACGTGACCGTCCTCGATGACAAGCAACTGGAAGAAGGCGGGTTCGGCGGCATCCTGGCCGTGGGCAAGGGTTCGGCGAACAAGGCGCGCTTCATCATCATGGAGTATAACAAGGCGGCCGAGGGCGCGCCGATCATCTGTCTCGTCGGCAAGGGGCTGACCTTCGATTCGGGCGGGCTGTCGCTCAAGCCGGCGCAGGCGATGGAAACCATGAAATCGGACATGGGCGGCGCGGCGGCAGTGCTGGGCACGATGCAGGCCGTCGCCGAGCTCAAGCTACCGGTACACGTGGTCGGGCTGGTCTCTGCAGCCGAGAATATGGTCAGCAGCGACTCTTATCGCCCCGGCGACATCGTGTCGGGCCTGAGCGGCAAGACAATTGAGGTGATCAACACCGACGCCGAAGGCCGCATCATCCTCTCCGATGCGCTCTTCTACGCCCAACGCTATGATCCCGCGGCGATCATCGAACTCTCGACGCTGACCGGCGCGATCATCGTCGCGCTTGGCTCACACGCGATCGGCATGATGGCGACCGATCAGGACCTGGCGGACAAGGTGCAGCACGCGGGCGAGGTCAGCGCGGAGCGCGTGTGGCAGTTGCCCCTGTGGGATGTATATCATCAGATGATCAAGAGCGAGATCGCCGACCTCAAGAACCTGGGCGGGTCGCCCGCCGGCTCCATCACCGCAGGGGCTTTCCTCGCCGCCTTCGTGGGCGATTATCCCTTCGTGCACCTGGATATCGCCGGCACGGCCTGGGTTGACAAGCCCGCCACGTCCTATCAATCGCATGGCGGCACGGGCGCGGGCGTGCGTCTGTTGGTCGAGTATCTCCAGGAATACGCGTAATAAAGGTGCAACGCACTTCGGAAGTGCGTTGCACCTTATTCCACAAAATTGGTTTGCATCATTCGGGGAGAGAGCGAAATGACCGTCGAACTGACCGCAGAGACCAACGCAAAGCCACAGCCCAAAGCGGTGGAGAAGAAGTCGTTCACGCAGAAAATGCTGGACGGCATTGAAAAAGCGGGCAACAAAGTCCCACACCCGGTGATGATGTTCCTGTACCTGATCATCGGCGTAATCGTGTTGTCACACATCCTGTATCTGCTCAACGTGAGCGTCACGGATCAGATCGCGGTGCAAGTGCCGCGGCCCGTCGAATATGAATTCTACGAGGACACGACGGAGCCGGGGCTGATCACGCCCACCGAACCCTATGATACCAAGTACGAGATCCAGGAACGCACGATCGCGATCCGCAGCCTGCTGACGACAGAGGGTATCCGCTTCCTCTTCTCATCGTTCGTGACGAACTTCCAGGGCTTCGGCGTCGTCGCCGTGACCTTCATCGCCATGATGGGCGCGGGCGTGGCCGAGGCCGCCGGGTTGATGGCGGCGCTGATCCGCAAGCTGGTGCAGGTAGCCCCGGCCCGATTGATCGCTTTCATCATCATCTTCGTCGGCGTCCTGTCGAGCGTCGCCTCGGATGCGGGGTATCTGATCCTGATTCCACTGGGCGCAACGGCGTTTCTGACACTGAAACGCCATCCCCGCGAGGGGATGGCGGCGGCGTTCGCGGGCGTCGGCGCGATCTTCGCGGTCAACCTGCTGATCACGCCCGTGGATAGCATGTTGACGGAGATCACAAATGAAGCAATCGGGTTGGCCGGTGGTCAGCCGATCACGGTCGTCGCCAATTTCTTCTTTGCAATCGTTTCCTCCTTCATCGTTGCCATCGTGGCAACCGTCGTGACCGAGCGGCTCATCGAGCCACGCCTCGGTGCTTACGACAGCTCTCATGGAGCAGCAGACCTGGCAAACACGGACGACGACGGCGCGCTGACACCCGCAGAGTCGAAGGGGTTGCGCTATACGCTCTGGGCGACCCTGGCCTTCTTCGTTGTGATTGCCCTCCTGACGCTGCCCTCCGGCGCGCCCCTGCGTGACCCGGTGACGGGCGCACTCATCGGCAACACGCCGTTCATGGACAGCCTGCTCTTCATCATCACGATGTATTTCCTGATCACAGGGATTGCCTTTGGTAAAGGCGCCGGCACGATCACCGGCAGCAAAGACGTGATCGCGGCAATCACCAAAACCTTCTCCGGGTTGGCGGGTCTCGTCTTCATGTTGCTGATGATCAGCCAGTTCATCGCCTTCTTCAACTACAGCAACATGCCCACCGTCGCCGCGGTGTTCATGGCCGAGATTCTGGAGAGCGCACGTGTGGGCGCGCTGCCATTGCTCATTGGCATGATCCTGGTCATCTTGTTGCTCGACATCATCATTCCGGGCGTCGTGCCGAAGTGGGCGATCTTCGCGCCGGTCTTCATCCCGATCTTCATGCGGCTGGGCGTGGCTCCGCAAACGGTGCTCGCAGCATACCGGGTCGGCGATTCGCCGATGAACGTCGTCACCCCGCTGATGGTGTATCTGCCATTCGTGGTTACGGTCGCCCAGCGGTATGACAAGAAGGCCGGCCTGGGGACCATCGTCTCGCTGATGCTGCCCTATGCGCTGGTGATCGGGATTGCCTGGATCATCCTGTTCATCGCATGGTTCCTGCTGGGGCTGCCACTGGGGCCGGGCTACCCGGTGATCGTGGGCTAACCCGCAAACGCGCACGTGAGGCCGGCTGTTCATCTCAGACCGCCGGCCTCATGTTTTTTCCTCCCCCCGCTTCCTCGCCGTAATTGCGCGAATTTACCACAAATCAGGCACAGAGTCCGTTGCGTTTGCTCTTGTAAACGCTTTGTTTTATACTGCCTGTAACTTCTTTTGCCAACGATGGTGTGTACTGCGCGGGCGCAGACAGGCGCCATACCGCCGCGGGGGCTTGCCTTTATACCCCAACTCATAGCGGGAACATGCGATGAACCTGGACCCATATCAATCCAAAGATCAAATCCCGATGCCGCCGGACGATTTCCCGGACCCCACCGACGCGCAACTCAAAGCGATTGCGCGCGCGCGGGTGGCCGGGGCTGATCCCCACACGGTGTTGGCGACGCCGACGAACGGCGCCCGCGCCACCATCGAACGTGAGGAGACGAGCTCCGCGACCTCGCTGGCGCTGCTGGCCCTGGGTGGATTGACCTATGGCATGGATGTGCTGCGGCGGCGCGCCGAAGACTCGCGCGTCTCGGTTGACGCCCAGCGCCGCATGGGCGCCCCCACCGGGCGCGTCCCCATCCCTGAGGACGAACGCGTCAAATATGCCTTGATGGGGCTGGCATTCAAGGCGCCTGCACTCCTCTCGGGCGGCCTATCGGTGGTGGAAGAGACCATAGAAAACACGGCCGGCGTCGTGCAGAGCATCGTTAGCCCCGTTACCAACAGCCGGTTGTTCAACCCATTCCGCAACATGTATGATGGCCTGGCGCAACGCGGCGAGGCGGTGGTCAACGATCTGGCGCAGTTGGGGGCGCAGGGCCAGGATTTCAGCAAAGAGCTGATCGGGGATGCGACCCTCAGCGCGGTGAACAACGTCGTTGATGTCGTGGTGGAAAGCGAGGAGGTGCGGGAGCTCGTCCAGCAGCAAACCTTCAGCATGTTGGAAGAGTTCCTGGCGTTCATCCAGAACCGCCTGCGCACAGTTGATCTCCGCCTGCAACGCATGGTTTTTTGGATCATTCCCGGCCGCCAACCGAGCAAGGCGGGCGAAACGCTGGTGGAAATCCCGCTGCCCGACCCGAGCCGGGTGCTGCTTCTGCAATCCAAGCCAAGAAGGCCGATATGAACACACCCATGAAGGCGCAACGCACACAGATCGTGCATCCCGCCGGATTTATCAGCCGGGCGGTGGCATTATTGCTCGATCTCGTCATTATTGCCGCAATCACCGGGCTGACGCTGGCGGCGATTAATCTGTTGTCGGACTTCTTCCGGGCGACGCTGTTCAATACCATCGTGCGCAGTACGCAGTTACAGAATATCTACTATCTCCTCTGGGGCTTTCTCAATTTCGTGCTGACGTACGTGCTCATCCTGGTTTACTTCGCCGGTTGCTGGTCGCTGGTGGGCTTTACACCGGGCATGTATTTGGTAGGACTACGTGTGGTGCACAAGAACGGCGAACTGCCGGGCTTCTTGCGCGGGTTGGCGCGCATCTTCCTGTTCACGCTGTCGGCCCTGCCGCTGTTCCTGGGCTTCCTGTGGGTCATCTTTGACAACAAACGACAAGCCTGGCACGATAAGATCGTGGGAACCTACGTTGTGTATATGGATTTGCCGGGAAACGAAGACAGCCCATACATCGCGCCCCCGCTGCTGGGCCAGCCGGAGTCTGTTCAGTCGCAATCATCCTAGCATCCACTCATTGTGGATATTGAACTCACAAGCTTAAGACCGCGCGTGCAGCCTCGCCGCAGTCTCTCGCAGATTTGGGATACCGTGTGACTATCGTACCTCAGAGCCAGCCTGAAGAAGTCGTCTACCACGACGACCGCCAGGATTTTGCCGTCTATGTAGAACCGCGGCATGTCGGTCTGGTGAGCCGGGCCGTGGTCACCGTCGGACAGTTCCTGGCGTTGTTCTTCGGCGGCGGCATCGCCTACATCAACGGCCAGACCGCCGCGGGCAAAGGCTGGCGTCTGCACGTAATTTTACTGCGTCTGGTCCTGCTTTTTCCGTGGCTCTTCCTCGACAAGGACCTTGTCAATCAGCCATTCCCGGTGCAGTTCCGCGTCCGGCTCGAGCAGCTCGGCCCGACGTATATCAAGCTGGGTCAGATTCTCAGTCTGCGTGAAGACCTTCTGCCCAAATCCATCACCGAAGAACTGAGCGCCCACCTACTCGACCGCCTGCCGGCTCTGCCCACGGAGCGCTATTTGCAAATCGTCGAGCAGCAGTTGGGCCGCCCGCTCGAAACGGCGTTCCGCTGGATTGACCCGAAACCGCTGGGGTCGGCGTCGCTGGCGCAGACACACCGGGCGCGGTTGATCACCCATGAAAAAGTGGTCATCAAACTGCTCAAGCCCGGCGTGCGTGACCTGATTATCACCGACACGCGCCTGATGCGGTTGTTCTCGCATTTTCTGCAGATCTTCTTCGGCCGGTATCAGCCGGTGCGCCTTGTGGAAGAGTTTGCAAACTACACGGTGCGCGAGGTAGATCTGCGCTTCGAGGCCGATAACGCCGAAGTGTTCCGGGGCAACTTCAAAGATCAGCCTGAGATTCGCTTCCCCGAGATCTACCGGCAGGTCAGCACGCGCGACATGCTCATCATGGAATACTTCCGCGGCGTCAAGCCGGACGCGCCCTCGATGGCGCTGCTGACGCAGGGCGAACGCAATCGGGTGATGGACCTGGGCGTGAGCGCCATCATCCAAATGATCTTCGAAGATGGCTTCTTCCACGCCGACCTGCACCCGGGCAACCTGGTCATCTTCCCCGACGGCACAGTCGGCTTCATTGACCTGGGGATGGTGGGGCGCTTCGAGCGCGACATGCGCAAGCGCGTGTTCTACTACTTCTACTCGCTCGTCACCGGCGATGCGGAAAGCGCCTCGCGTTACCTCACGTCCATGACGTACGCGCGCACCGCGGAGGATATGGAACAGTTCCGGCGCGCCGTGTCCGAGCTTTACGGGCGCTGGATGCGTTCCGGGAATTTCCAGGAATTCTCGATGGCGCAAGTCATCCTGCAATCCATCATGCTGGCCGGGCGCTATCACATCACCTACCCCAGCGAGATCATCCTGATGGTTAAGGCGCTGGTGACGGTGGAGGGCGTAGGGAACATCCTCGCGCCCGACATGAACATGGCCGACGCCGCGCGCCCGCATGTGCGCCGCCTGCTGATCAACCAGTTCAACCCCATCAACCTGCTGAAGGACAGTGCGCTCGTCGTCCCCGAAATGGTCGAGATCATCAATCGCAGCCCGCTGATCCTGAGCGAAGGGTTGAAGAAGCTCGAAAATTCGCTCAGCGAGAAACCGCCGAGCCGTCGGCTCACCGGTTCCAGCTCAGCGATCCTGGCCGGATTTTCCATCCTTGCCAGCGCGGTCGTTGTAGCGTTCCAGGGTCCCTGGCCGATCTGGGCAGGGATGTTTGTATTCGCCGCCATCCTGACGCTGCGCAAGCAACCTCAATAACTCCCGCGCTTCCTCATTCCTTGACCTCACATGAACGCGATTCGCCGCCTCACCGTCATCGTCGCGCTGGTATTTGCCGCGACCGGCATGAGCGCCCCCCTCATCACGCTCTATCTCGAAGACCTGGGGTCCAATTACCGCGACATCTCGCTGATCCTGGCCTCCGCCGGGCTGGTCGCGCTGCTGGGCAACTACGTCTGGGGGCGCGTCTCCGACCGGCTGGGCCGCCGCAAACCGTTGATCGTGGTCGGCCTGCTCGGCGCCTCTCTTGCGTATGTCGTGCTGAGCATCGTCCGCGCGCCCGGCATGGCCTGGGCGGCGCGCCTGTGGGAAGCCGGGGCGCTGGCGGCTTACGGCACGGCCAGCCTCGCGCTGATGGGCGATCTACTGGGCGGCGTGGATGAGGCGAAACGGCGCGGGCTGCGCATGGGCATCTATCGCGGCATCGGGTCGCTGGCCTTCGCCGCGGGCGCGGTGGTCGGCGGGCCGCTGGCCGACGCCTACTCGCTGCGCGCGATGCTGATCGCGTGCGCGGGGTTGTACGCGCTGGCGGGGATTGCCGCACTGGGGCTGATCGAGCCGGCCGCGCCGCC
>JBBQRS010000035.1:0-41093 GCA_038214535.1 Anaerolineae bacterium | reverse complement strand
CGAGACCGCCAACAGCCAGCTTGCCAGCATGGGCATACAGCAGTTGCGTGCACGCACCAACCAGGGCTTCGAGATCAAGGTGCATGCATCACTCATCGCGCTCTGGTACAGCCAAATGCTTGCTAATTAGCAATTACGGTTTGGATATATGCGCGCTCAACCGACCTGTGGATGACCAGACTCAAATGCGCATTCGGCTTGAGGCCGATGCCGTGCTCCTTATTCTTGGCCACATACGTTTACAGACTCTGGAGATGGCCGTCTCTTCGGCGCACCTTGTTGAGGCAACAGCAAATCCTGATCCAGCAAGACGAGAGCAGGTTCAGGCGATGTTGAACGAAATAGGTGTTTTTCCGGGTGGCGATCTGGCGCTTATCCGCAATCGAGCCGAGAATCTACACTTATCAGGTCTCGGCCTTGCTGACGCGGCTCATGTTGCTTTTGCAGAATCATATGGATGCGATTTTGTAACGGTTGACGACCGTCTATTGCGTCAGTTGCAGCGCAGCGACGTGCAAATCTGGTTTGGCACCCCGATGGCGTTTTTGTGAGAAGGAAGATTTGCGATGAGCGTACCAACTTACTTACCTGAAGAGACGATGATCCGGCGTGCAGTTGAAGCGCTAATGGCCGCGTTGGGTCCGGTCGAAACCGCGCGGTTCTTAAGCTTACCGCGAGAGCAGTTCAAGGATTACGTCAAGTGGCATCGTCAATGGCAAGCTAATCTGGATGCAGGGCTATTTTTCGATGAGGTCTTTGGGGGGCCACAGGAAAAGGATAGCGGTTCTTGATCTGCGATAGCGCCGGTATGTGCACCAGAATGCTGCTAAATAACCCGAGTAGCATTTATAGAACGGTCGCCACGTACACCACCCACTCCGGCGCGTCCTTGAGCGCGAGGCCATCCCACGCCGGGTGGACCTCCACATCGCCGAAGCCTGCTTCATGCAGCATTGCCTCGATCTGCGTAGCGGTGTAGACTTGGTCCGACAGGCCGTACTCCTGCATCTCGCCCGTCTCCAAATTGACGATATAGAAACGCTCGATAGACGCCTGTCGCTCGGCGTCCCAGACGCGTTCCCCCAGGTGAAGATAGGGAAAATCGCCCCACAGCCCGCCTCGGTCGGTGTGCCACCAGGTCGAGTCCTTCTTGTCGAATTGCGCGTAGTCCAGGATTTCCAGCAAGAGCCGCGCGCCGGGCCGCAGGGCGCGACGAATGCGGCGCAGCACGTCTTCAAGTTCCGGCGGCCGTAGCACCGTGGGTTGCCCGTAGATGTAAATCGCGGCGTCGAAATCCGCGCCGTCGAAATCCATCTCCCGCACATCGCCCTCGATGAAGCGGCAATCCAACCCCGTGCAGTGCCGGCGCGCGTAGGCGACTGAGGCCGGGCTGAAGTCCATCCCTGTAACGCTGACCCCGTGGCGCGCAAACTCCGCCGCATACAAGCCCGGTCCGCACGTCACGTCGAGCAGCCCGCTGCCCGGCCCAAGTCCCAGCCAACCCATCATCAATTGCACCTGCGCGCGAATCTCCGGCAGTCGCCGGCTGGCCGCGCCGTGGCTCTGGTCCAGGTGCTCCTTGAGCATCCGCTCGCTGAACGCCGGCTCGTTCCAGGGCAGGTTCTCGCCGTCTTCCCACGGTACGGGCGGCTGTCGCCGATCATAAATGGCGCGGAGTGCCGACAACACGCCGGATGGCGAGGCAATGGAGTCCGTCATGATGACTTTGAAGATGCCGGCACTTCATCCAACGGCACCAGGCGCACTTCGATTCGAGCATTCAGAGCTTTTGCCACCCTTCGCAAGAAAAGGACCGATGGTTCACTGCTCCCGCTTTCCAGTCGCGCGATGCTTGGTTGTTTGGTCCCCGCCCGTTCTGCCAACTGTTCCTGTGTCAACCCACGTAGAATTCGCAAGCGAGCAACCTGATACGCCGGCGTCAGATTCTCAAGTGCCGCGATGAAATCCACATCGTTCTCTTGTGCGGCTTCCCATTCCTCCAATGTAATCATCTTTCTCATCTCACATATCCTCCATTACATCGCGCATACGCCGTTCAGCGATGTCAAGTTCGCGCCTTGGCGCTTCTGCGATTTCTTGCGGTAACCATGCAGAATTACCAGGCGCCGTCCCGTATGAGCAAAGTAGAAGAGACGATTTGGTCCCGGGCGCAATTCCCAGAGCTTCCCGGCCACGCGGCGCGCATGGGGCATCCCCAACAATATCCCGAATTCGCGTAACAAACGAAAGGCATTAAGAGCTTCTGCTCGCTCATTGGCAGGCAACTCATTCAAGAACTCGACAACTGGACTGTTACCACGATTGTCAGTGTAGAACACAACCCGCCAGTCTTGTAGTCGCTCCAGCATTCAATAACTCATTATAACAAAATAGTTATATAATGTCAAATGGGTTTTGCTGCGGAGCGCCGATGCGGGGCCAGGGCGCGGTAATTGGCAACCACGAGGTCGAACAACGGTTCGCCGGGGACCAGTTCGCAGACGTCGGAGAGAGTGCGTGCGAGGCCGTAGCCGTGTAGCTTTTTCTGGAGTTCGGCGGCGCCAGGGTCGCCGGGGTGGTTGAAGGCCAGCGCCGCAGCGATCCCCGTCGTCAGGTGCGCTGGCGTCACCCCCTCGGCCAGCGCGTTGAGCGCCGCGCCGACGAGCCGATCCGTGCGAGCCAGCTTGCGAATCGGGTCGCGGCCCAGGCGGAGGATCGTATCGCCCAACACGAGGTTGCCGAAACGGTTAAGCAAATCCTCGATGTTGGCAAGCAGCGCGCCCTGCGGAGGGGAATACTTGCGGGTCAGCGCCAGCGCCGATTCCTCCATGCCGCCGCGCACATGGAAGTAAATCTCATCGTCACGCAGCGCCTCATACCCATATTCGTACCCCGCCTGGTAGCCCAGATAGCAGAGGATCGCGTGACCCGCGTTGTGAATGTAGAGCTTGCGTTCGGTGAAGAATGAAAACGGTGCATAGGGGATCATCCCGACCACTTCCGGCGGCTCGCCGACGAAGCCGGCACGGTCTACGGGCAACTCCTTGTATGGCTCCACGACCACGAGGCTGGGGTCCTGTGCGCGCAACTCCGGCGTGAGCGGCGGCACCATGCGCGCGATTACCGTGTCTACAAACCCGACGTGCGCGTCCATATAGGCCTGGTCTTCGGGCGCAAGCTCGGCGCGCACCAGGTCGCGGAGGATCGCCGCGGCGCCCTTCAGGTTCTCACAGATGATGAGATTCAGCGGTGTCACAACCCCATCGGCGCGGCGCTTGCGGATGCCCGCGGCGATGACCGGGGCGATGTACTTCAAAATTCCCGCGCCGACCGCCGTCGCGCCGATCTCCGCGCGGCTGAGCGCGTCGGCGATGGCCGTCACATCGGAGGAGTGCAACGCCGCGACCGGCCCCACCTGCGTTTCTTCTGTACTGTCATTGGTCACCAGCCGAATTGTATATTCGCCCCGGCTGTTCAATGCGTCGAGCAACGCCTGATCCACATCGGCGAACGTGACGTGATATCCGGACTCGCTGTAAAGTTGGCCCAGAAAGCCGCGCCCAATCGCCCCGGCCCCAAAAATGACCGCTTCTTTCATCGGTAAGCTCCTCCAGCATAGCGACGTAAAAACTCAGCTTCCGCTTCGCGCGTCCAGTCCTCGCCCGGCCCCAACAGGTCATAGACCTCCGGGGCGATAGTTTTAAGATCGGCCAGCGTCGTGAGCGGGAATGACCGGATCTGCGGGAAGATCACCATCTTGCCGGCGAAACAGCGATCCACGAGACACTGGATGCCGTCGCGCGCGGCGTCCATGCCGCCAATTGCCGCCACAGCGGAAGCCGTCGAGAGATGCCCCGCCGCTACTTTTTGCAGCACCGCCACCTGGTCGCTGATGGTCGAGCCGGCCGAGCCAGTGATCTGCACGTTGCCCAGGTAGACGTTGCTCAGGTCAAGGTAAGCCGGTGTGCCGCGCGCCAGGCCACCAAACACGATCAGCAAACCGTCTGCCGCCAGGTGCGGCATCGCCGCCTCGATGGCTGGCGCGTTCGCAACGATCACTACGATGTCGTCGAACCCGCGGCCGCCGTGCGCCTCACGGAGCCGCGCGTTGAACTCCTCGGTAGAAAGCTCGCGCGGATTGACGACGATTAACTCGACGCCGCGCGCCCGTGCCAGATCGCTGAACGAAGCGGCTAATTCATGTGAACGCAGGAGGTTCGTTTCCGCGGCCACGATACGCGCCGGGCCGCCGGGCATCTCTAACATGCGTTGCAAGTGCATCCGCCCCATCGGCCCACCCGAACCGACGATCCAGGCGACGCCGCCCGCGCGCAACTCAGCGCGGTTGTGTTCGCTTCCGTAGGCGGCGCTGATGTCAAGGCCGCGCGTGCCCAGGTAGGTGATGTAGTCGTAGTGCACCCGCCCGGCGTCTACCTGAACGGGGCGCGCAAGCGGCTGTTCCCCTACCAGATTGATGGTCGCGCCCACGGCCAGGGCAGGGGTAACTTGGTCGAGCACTTCGGGCGACGGATCGAACACGATGACGTCGTCGAACCCGCCGTCCGTCTCTGCCGAGGCCAGTTCGGCATAGGCTTCCGGCGCGACGCCGTCCCGCACGATCACCTCGGGCCACGCAATGTCGCGCCACACCGCTTCGGGCACGTCGGTGACGACAATACGTCCCGGCACGCCTTCCGCGAAGGCATTGCCCAGGTCGTAATGATCCTCTAGCCCCGGATGCCCGATGATCCAGAGGACGCCATTACGCTTGATGTGCAGCCGGCGGCGCGGGGTGTAGGCGGCCTCGACGCAGGCCCACGGCTCGGTCAGCGCGACCTCCGCGTAGCCTAACCCGGCGGGCACGTCAATCGCATAGCAGCCCTCATCGCCGTCCAGCGCGGCCGGCCCCAGCAGGCTATATTGCGCCAGCCCGCCGTAGAAGACGTAGCCATAGGCCAGGTTTAGCCCACGATAGTAAATGTCGGCCTGCAAGGCGAGCCGCTGACCCGGCGCGAACCGGTCGCGCCACGCCTCGCCCACCTCGACGACGGTCATGGTGACTTCGTGGCCCTGAACGATGGGGTGCGATGCGAGATCACGGTGATAGAGCCGCGGGTGCTCGCTGCCCAGGCGCAATATCTTCACATCCGAGAAGCATAACCCCACGGCGTCGGAACGCACCAGGATCTGGTCGGCGGCGGGGCGCGGCGTGGGCCAGCGCACCGGCGCACCGGCGCGGCCGAGGTTTTCGATGCCCGATCCGTACAACGGCCAGGTCAGCATGGTCATTGGCAGGGGTGTGCTTCTTGGGATCACAACGTACTCTTTCCTGTTTTGAAAATATGATTGCAGAACGCATACCAGATGTAATGATAACCGCTTTCAGACGGGTTGCGCAACTCAGAAACCTTACATCGGGAATAATCCCGGCCATCTCTGTGTTCTTCGTGTTGCAAAGCCTTACCATGGAGACACGGAGAACACGGAGGAGCGAGTTGCGATCTGCCGGATGCGGAGTATAATGTATGCGCGCCCGGATGAACCGGCGCAAATTTTTTGTATGAACCGAGTTTTTTATGCACCGTAACAGAAACGTGGCGATCCTGTTCTTCACCATGATCGTGGTCATGATGGGGTTTGGGATCATCATCCCGATCATGCCGTTCTACGTCGAGAGCTTCGGCGCGGGCGGCACGGAACTGGGGATGCTGATGGCAATCTTCAGCATCATGCAGTTCATCTTCTCGCCGATCTGGGGCAGCCTCTCCGACCGCTATGGCCGCAAACCGTTTTTGCTGTTGGGGGCGTTTGGCAATGCGTTGAGCCTGCTGCTGATGGGGATGTCCACATCTCTGTGGATGCTGTTCGCAGCGCGCGCCCTGGCAGGCATCCTCTCTTCCGCGACGATGCCCACCGCCATGGCCTTCATCGCCGACAGCACCGACGAGGAACATCGCGGCGGCGGCATGGGGATGATCGGCGCGGCGATGGGCGTCGGCATGGTGTTGGGGCCGGGGATCGGCGGATGGCTGGCGGGCGGCTCACTGCATACACCGTTTTACGTGGCGGCAGGGTTATCCATACTGGCGATGCTGGCGATCTGGGTGTTCCTCCCCGAGTCGCTGTCTCCCGATCAACGCACGTCAGAGACACGCATCCGCGGGCCGCAACTGGGTGCAATGAAGGCCGCCCTCTTCGGGCCGATGGGTTTCCTGCTCTTCCTGGCGTTCCTGGTGAACTTCGGGCTCGCGGGCTTCGAGGGAATTTTCGGCCTCTACGGCCAGGCGCGCTATGACTTCGGGCCGGAGCAGATCGGCACGGTGATGATGGTGGTCGGTCTGATCTCCGCGGTGGCACAGGGGGCGCTGACCGGCCCTGCCACGCGCCGCTTCGGCGAGAGCTTCATCATCAAGGCATCTCTGCTGGGCAGCGCCATCGGGTTCCCGCTGATGCTCGGCGCACGCAACATGACCGGGGTACTGCTGACGGTCGCCTTCTTCGTATTCTCCAACTCGATGCTGCGGCCAGCGATCGCGTCGCTGGCATCCAAAAAGGCGGAGGGCGGGCAAGGCATGGCCATGGGCATGAACAACGCGTTCCAGAGCCTGGGCCGCATCGTCGGGCCGCTGTGGGCGGGCTGGCTGTTCGACGTGCATATCAACTTCCCTTACTGGAGCGCAGCCGTAATTATGTTCGCCAGTTTCCTCGGCAGCATGGTATGGCTGCCCGCGGAAGAGCCGAAAAAAATGAGCGGGGAGCCGGAGCCCAGTTCAGTCGTTTAGCCTTCTCCATCGCCCCGGCGACTCTTCGCGGAGTGCGCACCCTCAAACGCGCGTCTCCGTTCTGCCGTTGCACACCTGAGGTTGCACACTCCGCGAAGCGATGATGGGCTACAGGGAGTTGTCCAGCAGCTCAGCGGCCCCGCGCACCAGGTCGGCGCAATCCGCTTTGAGACGCCCCTCGTCGCGCGCCCGCTGATGGGCCTCACGATCATTGATGTCTACACCCAGCAAATCCCGGCAGGTGGTAGCCCCGTTGCGCGCCCGGAACGCTTCGACGAACGCGCGCGTGGCCTCGTAGGCGCGCTGCTTCGCCGCCGGGTCAGCCTCCGCCGAACCTTCTCGCAAGCCGATCACCATCACCCCACCGGTCAACGCGCCGCACGCCTCGCCGCAGCGACCAATGCCGCCGCCAAACCCGGCAGCCATACGCAGCGCGGTCTCCTCGGGCACGCCCAACTCCTCGGCATACGCGCCGATCACCGACTGCGAGCAGTTGTAGCCCTTCTGAAACAGTTCGGCTGCTCGTTCTGTTTTGTCACTCATGAATCTGTGCTCCTGTTTTAGCGTCTACCTGTAGTTTAGCCCCTTGTGGGCGTTTTGGCGACAACGCCCACAAGGGGCTAAACTACAGGGCCTTCGCGATGCGCCGGCGCAGAGCCTCATCGGCGACCCCGTCCAGCGTGAACTGTTGTGCGCCGATCAGCGCGGCGAAACGGCGCCATCCGTTCGCCAGCGCCTCGATGAAGTCGGCGTTGTCCGCCGCGATGGAATCTTCCAGCCAGAAACCCTTGATCTCCAGCGTCCCGCTCTTGCGATCCAGCTTCGGATCGAACCGCGCCACGAGACGGTCGCCCCACAAAATCGGCAGCGTGTAGTAGCCCCAGCGACGCTTCTCAACGGGCTTGTAGACTTCCCAGACATAATCGAAGTCGAAGAGTTGCGCGGCGCGGCCGCGCGCGCTGACGATATCGAGCGGCGCGAGAAATATGGCTTCTTCTTCGGTGGTCGGGCCGAGCGGCAGCCACGCATCGGGGATTGCGCCCGCTTCGAGCGTCTCCAGCAGCGGCAGGTCTTCGGCCAACGCGTACCAGTCATCCTTCGAGCCTTCGATGGCGATCTGCACCAGGACACCTTCCTGTAGCAGCCGGTTCAGCCAGTCCGCGGCTTCCTCGCGCGCGAACCTGCGCTGAAGGGCGTTTGCAACCCTGTTGGCCCAGGCGCGTTCGCCGATCAACCCCATAAACGCAACTGCCTTGCGCGCGAAATGGGCTTCCGCCTCCGCTTCCAGCGCAGTTCCCAGCATGTTGGGCGGCAGCACGCGCTCACTCAGGTCGTAGACGCGCTCGAAGCGCCGGCGATGGTGAATGACCGTCTCGCCGGTCAACCAGAGATGGAAGAGTGCGGGGCCGGTGTCCTTGCGACCGCGATAGCTATCTACGCGAACGTTGCCGGTGAAGTCGCGGTTGCCCAACGGGCCACGTTCGCGCAGCGCCGTGCGTACCTGGTCGAGCACTTCCGGCGCGATCCCGCGGCGCGCGGCCTCGCCGTGCTGGCGCGCCATGTGATGCCGCCAGTAGGGCCGTTCGGCGATGGGGTAGACGAAGATCGCGCCGCCGTATTCGAAGAAAGCGCGGTCGTCGTAAAGCGCTGTGTGGAGATATTCGGGCTGATAGTCGAGCACGCGCCCCCACAGGGCGATATCCTGGCTGCGCGCCGTCACGTTGAGCGGGTCCATCTGGACGGCTTCGCAGGCGGTCAGCGCGTCGTGCACGCCTTGCAGCCCCGCCCAGCGCCGGCCCGGCCACAACCCTTGACGACCCAGCACAAACCGGCGGGCAGTCTGTTTGGAAATCTGCATCACGGGCACATTTCAGCTTCCCACTTCGGCGGAGGGGCGGAAACGCATCACCGACCAAACCTCATCGAGCGCGACCTGACGGATGGGCTGCCAATCTATTTCAGACAAAACGGGCCAAAGCTTGTCGCGGTTCACATCGGTCTTGACCTTCGATGTGCCTTTCGGATAGGCGACCCACAACAGGCCGCCGGCGCGCACCCGGTGCGCCGCGTCGGGCGTCAGGCGAACTGCTTCTTCTAGGTTGTTGACGAACAACAGGATCGCGCCCGCGGGGGCCGCGCGCTCGGTGGTCAACGTCACGCCCGGCAGCGCGTCCGCCAACGTCGGCAGGTAGCCTTCCGGCGCGTTGAGTACCAGCAGTTCCGGCTCTTTCAGGTTGAGTTTCTGCGTCAGGGTCATTGCCATCTCATATCCTCCAGTAGATCATCTATGCGCTGCAATAGGGTATCAAACAGCGCGTCCGGCATATTCTTCGCTTCTTCGTGGTGAGATATTTCGCTGCGCTCAACATGACAGTTACTGCGGCATACGCCAGCCGCCGCCCGCGTAGAGCAGTTGCCCGGTGAGCCAGTGCGCCTGCTCGGACGCGAAAAAGACGATCACGTCGGCCACATCATCGGGTTGCCCCACGCGACCCAGCGGCGTATTGCGGGCAATCTCCACTGCGGCCTCCGGGACGATATAACCTGTCTGGATCGGGCCGGGCGCGACCACGTTCACCGTGATGCCGTACCGGCCCAGCTCAGCCGCGGCCGACCGGCTGTATGACTCGATAGCGTGCTTGCTGGCCGCATAGGAGATGTTGGCGGTATGGGCGCTCGCGGCATCGGTGCTGACGTTAACGATGCGCCCGCGCCCCGCCCCGCGCGCGAGATAGCGCCTGACGTATTCCGCCATCAGCAGGACAAACGCCCGCGTGTTGATCTGGAAATGGGCGTCAATGATCTCTGCGGTCGGCAGACTCACGGGGAAGCCCTCCGTAACGACCAGCGCCGGATCGAAAGTCTCCAACACGCAGTAGGTGTGGTTGTTCACCAACACATCCACCGGCCCTAGTGTCGCCTCGCAAGCGTCGAACAGCCGCGGGATGTTGGCCGCATCGGCCAGGTTCGCCTCGCGACCGGCGCACGCGCAGCCCTGAGCGCGTAGTTCCTGCAACAGCGCGTCGAGCGGCTGCGCTTGTTGGGCGGCATAGAGTTCCGGCCCACCCGCGCCCTGTTCGATGGCTTCTTGTAGCGTCTCCTCCAAGTACGAGTTCGGCTCGCGATAGGCGGTGAGATAGACCTTCGCGCCCTGCGCAGCGAAAGCGCGCGCCGTGGCCGCGCCGATACCGTGGTTTGCCCCGGTGATGAACACCACGCGGTCTTGCAGCAGCGGATTAATCATGCGGATCTCCTCATCATTGCAGTTGCAGTCACCATGAACATATCACCTAACGGCGCTCTCCACAAAATTATCGGGACACGTTACGCCGCCGTGATAACCTGGTTTATACTGATACGCGTAAGAGACCTCGCGTATCAGGTCACCCGAACCCTATCTCACTCTATGACGAGGAAACCTATGACACCCCTTTCCGCGCAACTCTACCTTGACATAAATCGCACGGTCGGCGAGATTTCTCCGCTGCTCTTCGGCGGGTTTGCGGAGCACATGGGCCGCTGTATCTACGAAGGCATCTACCAGCCTGATTCGCCCTTCGCCGACGAGGACGGGCTGCGCACCGACGTGTTGGCCGCCCTGCGCGAACTGGCCCACACCACGGTGCGTTATCCTGGCGGTAACTTCCTCAGCGGCTATAATTGGCTCGACGGCGTCGGCCCCAGGGAGAATCGCCTGCGCCGCCGTGAGCTGGCGTGGTTCTCCATCGAGACCAACCAGTTCGGCACGGACGAGTTCATGCGCTTCTGCAAGAAGATCAACACCTTGCCGATGATGGGCGTCAACCTGGGCACCGGCACGATCCAATCCGCCGCCGACCTGGTGGAATATTGCAACGCGCCCACCGGCACCTATTACGCCGACATGCGGGCGGCTAACGGCCACACCGGCCCCTACGGCGTGAAATACTGGTGTCTGGGCAACGAGATGGACGGCCCCTGGCAGATCGGGCACCTCGACATGCACGACTACGCCAAGAAGGCGTTGGAAGCCTCGAAGATGATGAAGTGGAACGACCCCACCATCGAGACGGTGCTGTGCGGCTCGTCGAATGACCGGATGCCCACCTTCCCGGAATGGGATCGTGTGGCGTTGGAGACGTGCTGGGATAAAGTGGATTACCTCTCGATCCACATGTACGTCACCAACCACAATGAGCCGGACACCCCCTCTTATCTGGCACTGGCAAAACGGTTCGAGGACTTCATTGACACCATGGCGGGCACGCTGCGCTATGTCAAGGCGAAAACCCGCAGCAACCATGATGTCTACCTCTCTTGGGATGAGTGGCAGGTATGGAACCCCTCGACCAACGACGGACAATGGAAGGAAGCGCCGCATCTGGCCGAAGCGCCTTACACGTTGGAAGATGCGCTGGTCGTGGCGCAATGGCTCAACGTCTTCCTGCGCAAGTGCGACGTGCTGAAAATCGCGTGCATGGCGCAGATCGTGAACATCATTTCGTTCATCCACACCAGCGACGACGGCTTGCTTAAGCACACGTCCTTCTACCCGTTTGCGCTGATGAGCAACAACGCGCGCGGCAACTCGCTGGACGTGCTGGTGCGCGCGCCGCTATACGAAACAAAGCAGTGGGGCGAGATGCCGCTGCTCGATGTGTCAGCCAGCCACGACCCGGAAACGGGCAAGCAGTCGGTGTTCATCGTCAATCGCAGCCAGACCGACGCCGTAGTCACCGACCTGGTGTGGCAAGACGGCGCGCCCTCGAAGGTGAGCGCGATCTACCAGCTTGCGGGTTCGGACGTGAAGGCCGAGAACACCTTCGAGGACCCCGACAACATCGTGCCGGTGCAGTTGCTCGGCGGCCTCGTGATGGATGGCAAATTCACGTTGAACCTGCCGCCCACATCATTCACCACGATCGTTCTGGAGTAGAGCCGAAATGACCACCGAGACACGACATCCCACGCCCCAGTTCGCGCGGCCCGAATGGACAGATCTGTGCGGCCAGTGGGGTTTCGCGCACGATGACGCTGACGCAGGTCGCGGCGAACACTGGGAAACGCGCGCCGATGTGTACAACCGTGAAATCACCGTGCCGTTCCCGCCGGAGTCGCGCGCAAGCGGTCTGCGCGAAACCGGCTATCATCCGGTCGTCTGGTACCGGCGCGCCATACCGGTGGCGGCCCCCGCAGGACGTGACCGGCTGATGCTGCACTTCGGCGCGGTGGACTACACGGCGACCGTGTGGGTCAACGGCCAGATGGTGGGTACGCACACCGGCGGCCATACGCCCTTCGCGCTCGACATCACCGACGCGCTGGAGGAGGGCCAAACCAAAGCGGTCGTGGTGGTGCGCGCCGAGGATCATCCCACCGATCTGGCGCAGCCGCGCGGCAAACAAGACTGGCTGCCCGAGCCGCACGCTATCTGGTATCATCGCACGACGGGCATCTGGCAACCGGTATGGTTGGAATGGGTATCGGCCACGCATGTCAAGCAGGTACGCTGGACGCCGTCGCTCGAACGCATGACGCTTGGCCTCGAAGTGGCGTTGAGCCGGCCGCCCGCGCACTCGCTGGCGCTGAGGGTGCAATTGACATTGCGCGATCAGGTCGTCGCGGACGACACGGTTCAGATCGCGACCAGCGGGATGCAGCGTGAGGTCACCCTGCCGATGAACGATATCGCGATGAACGCACGGGCGTGGCTGTGGTCACCGGAGTTCCCTAATCTGATCGAGGCGACCATCACGCTGCTGGATGGGGAAACGCTGCTGGATGAAGTGGACAGCTACGCCGGGGTGCGCAGCACCGGAGTTGACCGCGGTCGTTTTTTGCTCAACGGCAACCCGTACTACCTGCGGATGGCGCTCGAGCAGGGCTACTGGCCCGATTCACACCTGGCCGCGCCGCCCGAAGCGCTGCGCCGTGAGGTGGAGCTGGCGAAGGAGCTGGGGTTCAACGCCGTGCGCATCCATCAGAAGGTGGAAGACCCACGCTATCTCTACTGGTGCGATCGGCTGGGGCTGATCACCTGGGGTGAAATGGCAAACGCGTTCTACTTCTCGAAGGAGTCGGCGGAACGGTTCACGCGCGAGTGGTTAGAGGTCATGGAACGCGACTACAGCCATCCGTGTATCGTGGCCTGGGTCCCCATCAATGAGAGCTGGGGTCTGCATAACCTGGAGGGCGACCCGCGCCAGCGCGAATTCCTGCACGCGCTCTACCACCTGACCCACGCGTTCGACGCGACGCGCCCGGTGGTGGATAACGACGGGTGGGAGCACGCTGTCACCGACATCCTGAGCATCCACGACTATGCCCGCGACGGCGCGACCCTGCTGCGCCGCTACGGCTCGGACGAGGGGCTGGCGCGCGTGCTGGCGGGCAAGGAGCCGATCCACAAGCCGCTGTTGAGCGACTTTACGCCGACCGCCGGCGCACCGATCATGCTCACCGAGTTCGGAGGCATCAGCTACGCGCCCGAGGCCGGTACCAAGTGGTACGGCTATGGCACGGTGAAGACCGGCGAGGAGTATCTGGCGAAGCTGCGCGAGCTGGTCGGCGCGGTCGTCGCCTGCCCCGAGGTCGCGGGGTTCTGCTACACGCAAATCACCGACACGGAGCAGGAGACCAACGGGCTGCTGCTCGAAGACCGCACGCCGAAATTCGACATCGCCGCGCTCCGCGAGATCATCCAGACACCGCGATAATCGGAAGAGTCACCACGAAGGAACGAAGAAACGAAGATTTTTTTCTTTTTCTTCGCTTCTTCGTTCCTTCGTGGTGACTCTTATCTCGTCCGGCGCATCCAGAATTCGGGGGCGGGGAGCGGCTGGAAATCGCCGTAGCGCCGGTAGAGTTCGTGCGCGTCGCGGGTCGCCAGCACGAATTGGCGCAGGTTTGCGAGCGGTGGATAGGTTGTGAGCGTCTCGATCAGCCACTTGCTCAGTCCACGTCCCCGGTAATCCTCCAAGATGAACACGTCGGCCAGCCATGCGAAGGTCGCGTAGTCCGTCACGACGCGCGCGAAGCCGGCCTGCCGCTCACCATCGTACACGCCGAAGCAAAGTGAGTTGGCGATGGCCTTTTCCATCACTTCAAGAACTCGCCCCTCGGCCCAATAAGATCGCTCGCTGAGGTACTCGTGAATTATGGGGATATCCAGCCGCGCCTTGTCCGTGCTGATCGTGTAGCCGTCGCGCTGGACTTCAAGTAGTTCCATCTTTCCTCCCAGAAGGGTTTTTACGATCACTCTAATGCAACGTTAACGCAAACCCTATACAATTCTAACACGCACCCGGTAAAATTAGAATCATGTAGGGCAGTGACCGGTAACCGCAGATCGGTCACTCCCTGCGATACATTGCAAATATTAAACCATGTAACGATAGATTTGATGATAGTCTGAGGAGGACGTGTAATGAGTAAAGTAGTGGGTATTGATCTGGGAACGACCAACAGTGTTGTGGCCGTGGTTGAAGGCGGCGATCCTGTTGTGATTACGACCGCCGAGGGCAGCCGGTTGGCGCCTTCTGTAGTGGGTTTCGCCAAGAATGGCGAGCGCCTGGTCGGGCAGACCGCCAAGCGCCAATCCGTCGTTAACCCTGAAAACACCGTATATTCCATCAAGCGGTTTATGGGCCGCCGCTATGACGAGACCGAAGAAGAACGCAAGATCGTGTCTTACCAGGTGAAAGAGGGTAAGGCTGGCGATGCGCGGGTCTTCATTCCGGCGAACAACAAAGAATACACGCCGCAAGAGATTTCCGCGATGGTGCTGAGCAAGTTGAAGGCCGATGCCGAGTCGTTTCTTGGCGAGCCGGTGATCCAGGCGGTTATCACGGTTCCCGCGTATTTCAACGATTCGCAGCGGCAGGCGACCAAGGACGCCGGCAGGATCGCAGGGCTGGAAGTTCTGCGCATCATCAATGAGCCGACGGCCGCCGCGCTGGCCTACGGGCTTGACAAGAAAGAGAACGAGACGATCCTGGTCTTCGACCTGGGCGGCGGCACGTTCGACGTGTCCATCCTCGAGGTCGGCGATGGCGTCATCGAGGTGAAGGCCACCAACGGCGACACCCACCTGGGCGGCGACGACTGGGATCAGCGGATTGTGGACTACGTGGCCGACGAGTTCAAGCGTGAGAACGGCATTGATCTGCGCAGCGACCGCCAGGCGCTTCAACGCCTGAAGGAAGCCGCCGAGAAGGCCAAGATTGAGCTTTCGACGATGCAAGAGACCGAGCTGAATCTGCCGTTTGTCACGGCGGACGCCTCAGGCCCCAAGCACTTGCAGGTCAAGCTGTCTCGGGCGAAGTTCGAGCAGTTGACCGAGGAGTTGCTGGTCCGCACCAAGGGCCCCTTCGAGCAGGCGCTGAAGGACGCTAAGATGAAGGCCGCAGACATTGATGAGGTGGTTCTGGTTGGCGGCTCGACCCGGATGCCGATGGTGCAGGAGTTGGTCAAGAAGCTATCCGGCGGCAAAGACCCGCATCGCGGGGTGAACCCTGATGAGGTTGTGGCGGCAGGCGCGGCGCTGCAAGGCGGTGTGCTCTCCGGTGACGTGAAGAACATCCTGTTGCTGGACGTGACGCCTCTAACCCTGGGCGTCGAGACGCTGGGCGGTGTGTTGACGGCGATCATCGAGCGCAACACCACCATTCCGGTGCGCAAGAGCCAGGTCTTCAGCACGGCTGAGGACAACCAGGCAGCGGTGACGGTACACGTGCTGCAGGGCGAGCGGCCCATGGCGGCGGACAACATGTCGCTGGGGCAGTTCAACCTGGAGGGCATTCCGGCGGCCCCGCGAGGTATGCCGCAAGTCGAAGTGACCTTCGACATTGACTCGAACGGCATCCTGAATGTGAGCGCCCGCGATAAGGCGTCGGGCAAGGAGCAGCAAATCACGATCACGGCTTCGACGAACCTGAACAAAGCCGACATTGATCGGATGATGCGTCAGGCCGAGATCAACCGGGCTTCGGATGAGCGCCGCAAGGAACTCGTGGAAGTGCGCAATCAGGCGGATAACATGGCTTATGCCACGGAGAAGAGCCTGGGGCAGCTCAACGGGCAACTGGATTCCAGCACCCGTCAGGCGGTCGAGCAACTGACGGCGGAACTGCGTCGGACGGCGCAAGGCGAAGACATCGCCGCCATCCGCGAGGCCATGACCCGGCTGGAGCAGGCGACGGCAGCACTGTCGCAGACGGCCCATCAAGCGCCGTCGGGCAACGGCTACGACGCCGGCAGCGTCAACGAAACGGCGTCCGGCTCGGATGATGAGGAAGTCGTCGAAGGCGAATTCCGCCAGGTCTAGTCGAGAGCTGAAACGAGTACCGGCAGGTTCGCAGCGGGCCTGCCGGTGTGCTATGCTACACAATGTGTAATAAAATTGTCAGCCATGCCACAAGAGAATCTGGCCGATGGTGGTATAATCTCCGCATGATTCGCGGATTGGGTCGCATTGGGTTAGAGAAGTTGCGGGTATACGTCCCGCGGAGGAGAAGGTTGAATGTTCTTTGATCCGCTATATTTCGTCTTTCTGATTCCGCCCTTACTACTGGCATTGTGGGCCCAGTTCCGGGTGAAATCCGCCTACGCAAAATACACGAAAGTCCCCAATCACCGGGGTCTCACCGGATTGGACGCGGCCAAGATGATCTTGCCGGCCGAGGGCCTGAACGACGTGGGCATTGAGGGGATTCCGGGGCAGCTCACCGATCACTACGACCCGCGCAGCAATATCCTGCGACTTTCGCAGGGCGTCGCGTCGCAGCCCAGCATTGCCTCGCTGGCGGTGACGGCGCACGAGATCGGGCACGCCTTGCAAGACCATGAGGGTTATGCCCCGCTCAAACTGCGCGGCGCGATCGTGCCGGCAGTTCAGGTGAGCGGCTGGGTCGCTCCCATCCTGTTCTTCATCGGCCTTTTGATTAACTTCTCCGGCCTGGCCTGGCTGGGTATCCTGCTCTTCGGCATGGGGGCGGTGTTCGCACTGATCACGCTGCCGGTTGAGTTCAACGCCAGCAAACGCGCCTTGCAGTTGCTGCAAACCTATAACCTAGCCGACGGCCAGGAACTCAAGGGGGCGAAGTCTGTCCTCGACGCCGCGGCGCTGACCTATGTCGCAGCGCTGGCGCAGACCCTTTCGACGCTGATGTACTACGTCATGATCATGGGACGCAGGCGAAACTAAACATAGAACACAAGCGCATTGCACTTTGGGTGCAATGCGTCTTTGTCAGGGAGATTCTTGATGAAAGCAAACAGATTGAAATGGGTGCCCGTGGTGCTTGTGCTGAGTCTCGGCTTAATGGGCTGCGGCTTGACCGGACCGGCCATCGGGCTATTATCTGGCAACAATAACGATAGCCGACCGGCTGCCGTGACGCCGATTGTGATCGAGCGCACTGTGGTTGCGGTGCCGCAGGTGCAACGCACGCCCGTCGCCACGGTCGCGCCGATTCAGATCCAAATCCCTGAAGGCGGCGATACCGAGACCCAGATTCTCAAGGCGATTTACCAGAAGGTCAATCAGTCAGTCGTTTACATTGAGAATCTTGCTGCAGTGCAAAGCCCCAATTCGCAGACGGCCATCGTGCCTGAAAGCCAGGGGTCGGGGTTCGTCTGGGATACGCTGGGGCACATCGTGACCAACGATCACGTCGTCAGTGGCTCGGACGCGCTCCAGGTCACCTTCGCCGACGGCGTCGTGTTGCCGGCCGATGTGGTGGGCACAGACCCCGACAGTGACATCGCTGTTATCCAGGTGGACCCGACGCTGGTGAACCTGACGCCCATCGAGCAGGGTGATATCAACGAGGTCGAAGTCGGCCAGCGCGCCGTCGCCATCGGTAACCCCTTTGGCTTCGTGGGTACGTTAACCTCCGGCATCGTCAGCGCCCTGGGGCGCAGCATCCCCGCCGTGACGGGCTTTTCGATCCCGATGTCCATCCAGACAGACGCCGCCATCAATCCGGGCAACTCAGGTGGGCCGCTGTTGAATGACCGCGGGCAGATCATCGGCGTGAACGCACAGATTCGCTCCGATGCGCGCAGCAATTCCGGCGTCGGGTTCGCCATCCCGATCAACATCGTCCAGCGTGTCGTGCCGGACCTGATTGCCAACGGGACGTATCGCCATGCTTACCTGGGTCTCAGCGGCCAAACCTTCAGTCCGGCCTGGGCCGATGCGCTGGGCTTCCCGCGGGAGACGCGCGGGGCCTACATCCTCGGTGCCGTGGACGGCGGCCCCTCCTCTGATGCCGGTCTGCAACCGGCCGGCGGACCCGCTACGGACATCGTGCTGGGTATGGGGCCGAATGGGCCGGAGTATCTGCCCGGCGGCGGCGACCTGATCGTCAAAATTGATGGCCAACCCGTCGCGACGTTCGACGACATCCTGATCTACCTGGAGAGTTTCAAGTCGCCCGGCGACACGGTGACTCTGACAGTGGAACAAGCCGGCCGCGACGCTCGCGAAGTTCAGCTCACGCTTGGTGAGCGCCCCCGACGTTCTTCGCAGTAGGATCGCCTCGAATTGACACGAACAACGCCGCGGGCGCTACGCCCGCGGCGTTGTGGTTTAAGCATCGCGAATGCATCAGTTCGGTTCTTCCAACAGGCGCAGCGCGGCCTGGCGGACCGGCAGGGCAGGGATTGCGCCGCGGCGGGTCGTTGTCAGCGCGCCGACGGCGTTGCCCAGACGCAATGCGTTTTGTAGGGTCTCTTCATCCCAGACGAGGCCGGCATCGAGCAGGCCGGCCAGCATTCCTGCCACGAAGCCATCGCCCGCGCCGGTCGTATCCACGGCATCCACGGGGTAGCCGCCGAGGCTTCCTTCCCCATCGGGCGTAAAATAGGTGCAACCCGCCGCGCCCCGCGTCACCACCAGTAACCGCAGGTCGGCGCGCCATAGCCGCCGCGCGGCACGCGCCGTGTCCGTGTCACCGGTCAGAAATTCCAGTTCTTCCTCGTTAACCTTGATGAGATCGGCGTGCCGCCACCCGGCCAGCATCCCCTCACGCGCCGCCTCTGCCGACGGCCACAGTGCAAGCCGCAGGTTGGGATCGTAGGAGATCAACGCGCCGGCCCGCCGCGCATAGTCTATCGCAGTGAAGGTCGCGCCGCGGCTGGGTTCCCCGATCAGCGAGATTGAACCGTAGTGAAAAATCCGCGTATCGCTCACGTAGCTCTGATCCACATCTTCCGGTCGCCACAACATATCTGCGCTGGGATTGCGAAAGAAGACGAAACTGCGCTCGCCATCGGCGCGCAGCGAGACGAAGGCCAGCGCCGTGCGCGCCTCCGCGGAGAGCGAGATGCCGCCGGTATCCACGCCCGCCTCATGCAACGTGTCTATCAGGTAATGCCCGAACGGATCGTCGCCCACCTGCCCCGCAAACCCCGCGCGATAGCCCATGCGCGCCACGCCGACGGCGACGTTGGCCGGCGCGCCGCCTGCCGCTTTCTGAAACGCGGGCGCTTGCGCCACCGTCACGCCCGATTCGGTGGAGACAAAATCAATCAGTAACTCGCCGCACGCAACGACATCAAACATTGTATACCGTCCTTATCGCAAAGCGCCGACCCAATACGTGTGGACTTTTCATCGGCGCGGCCATCCGCGCCGCTATTATATCACCTCATAACGCTTCCCTCGCAGAGCTCGCATCCTATCAGCATCCACAAAGTTGCACATTGTGGCAAGTGACGCTATCTTTAGCATCCAACATGGATGTCAAGAACATTGCCCGCAAACCCGCCTCGCACGAACCGGAAGCGCCAGTCGTCAGGCTGTCCGACGTCACCGTCACTTATGGCGGCGGCGAACCGGCGCTGGACGACGTTTCGTTGGAAATTCGGCGCGGCGAGCAGATCGCCATCGTCGGGCCGAACGGCGCGGGCAAAACGACGTTGCTCAAAGTCGTTGCGGGCATCCAGGAACCCTCTTCGGGCAAAGCAGACGTTTACGGGCACGAAGCCAGCGGGCACATCTGCATCGGTTACGTGCCACAGCGCTCGCAGGTAGACTGGAAGTTCCCCGTTACCGTCTCCGACGTTGTGATGATGGGCCGCACGGCCAAAATGGGCCTCTTCAAGTTCCCCGGCAAGACCGACCGGCGCATCGTGCGCGAGATGCTTGAGAAAGTCGGCATGACCAACCTGGCAAACCGGCAGATCGGCGAGCTTTCCGGCGGGCAGCAGCAGCGGGTTTTCATCGCCCGCGCATTGGCGCAAGAGGCCGAGCTCTTGCTCATGGATGAGCCGCTCACAGGGCTGGATACGCCCTCGCAGGAAGCTATCTTTGAAATCCTCGATTCGCTGCGCCCGGAGCAAATGACCGTCCTGGTCTCGACACACGATCTGCGCGTGGCCGCCGAGCGTTTCGATCGCCTCATGCTCCTCCGCCATCAACTCCTGGGGTTCGGCCCACCCGAAGACGTGTTGACCGCCGAAAACCTGCAACGCGCCTACGGCGCACACATGACGATGGTCGAGACACCGATTGGCACGATGGCCCTCAGCGACACCTGTTGTGAAGGCGAGGAACCGCACGATGGTTAATTGGCTCCTTGACCCGCTGCAATACGAGTTCATGCTGCGTGGCCTGGCCGCCGCCATCCTGGTGGGCATCGTGTGCGGCGTGTTGGGCGCCTACGTCGTCCTGCGCGGGATGGCCTTCCTGGGCGACGCGCTGGCGCACGCCATCCTGCCGGGAATCGCGGTGGGTTATCTGGTGGGGGGCGGCGCGCAGGGGCCGCTCTTCTGGGGTGGGTTGATCGCCGGCGTCGGCGCGGCCATCGGTATCGGCGCGATCAGCCGTAGCGGGCAAATCCGCGAGGACACGGCCATCGGGATCATCTTCTCCGGGATGTTCGCCCTGGGCGTGGCGTTGATTTCCACCGCGCGCAACTTCACCGTTGACCTGACGCATTTCCTCTTCGGCAACGTCCTCGGCGTCTCGCCCGCCGATCTGCGCCTCACCGCGGTGCTCGCCGCGCTGATCGTCCTGCTGGTCGCCGCGTTCTACAAAGAGCTGCTCGTCACCGCGTTCGACCCCGTGCTGGCGACCATCCTGCGCCTGCCGACGCAATTCTATCGCTATTTGCTCCTCGTGATGCTGGCCGTGACCATCGTGATCGCGCTCCAGACGGTCGGCGTCGCGCTCACCGTCGCCATGCTTGTGACGCCTGCCGCCGCCGCCTCGCTGCTCACCCGACGGTTACCGACCATGATGGCGCTCGCCGCCTTCATCGGCGCAGCATCCGGCGTCCTGGGGCTTTATCTTTCTTATTATGTCAACATTGCTTCGGGACCGGCCATCGTCCTCGTATGTACAGCGTTTTTTGCGCTGACGTTCTTATTTGCGCCGCAACGCGGCGTATTGTGGACCCGATTCCGTCGCGAACCAACCTCGACCCGATCTGAAACCCCTACGAACTCGCTGCAAAGGTAATCATCTATGGCTGAATTCGCGAACTTCAACCCCATCTTTCAGGCGTTTCTCGCCACCTGCTTCACCTGGGGTGTGACTGCCCTGGGCGCGTCCACCGTCTTTCTCACCCGCCAGGTCAACCGCAAGATGCTCGACGGCATGTTGGGCTTTGCCGCGGGCGTGATGATCGCCGCGAGCTTCTGGTCGCTGCTTGCGCCCGCCATCGAGATGGCCGAGGAACAGGGACATCGAGGCTGGATCCCGGCGGCGGTCGGATTTCTGGCAGGCGGCGCGTTCCTCTGGACCGTAGACCGCATCTTGCCGCACCTGCACCTGAATATGCCCGACGAGTCCGCCGAAGGCCTGAAAACCACCTGGCAGCGCAGCATCTTGCTGGTGACGGCCATCACGCTGCACAATTTCCCCGAAGGGCTGGCGGTGGGCGTGGCATTCGGCGCGGTGGCGGCCGGCCTGCCCGCAGCGACGCTATCCGGCGCGATTGCGCTGGCAATCGGCATCGGGCTGCAAAACTTTCCCGAAGGCATGGCCGTGGCGATGCCGCTGCGCAGGGAAGGGCTGTCGCGCTTCAAATCGTTCTGGTACGGGCAGCTTTCCGGCGCAGTCGAACCGGTTGCGGGCGTGATCGGCGCGGCGGCAGTGATCCTGATGCGCCCAATCCTGCCCTACGCGCTGAGCTTCGCCGCCGGGGCCATGATTTACGTAGTCATCGAAGAATTGATTCCCGAAGCGCAACGGGATGAGAATACCGACATTCCCACCATCGGCGCGATGCTGGGTTTCACCGCCATGATGGTGCTGGACGTGGCGCTCGGCTAATCTCTAACCTCCGCGGAGTGTGCATGCCATCTCGTGGCGTGCCCACTCCGCGGGGACACATGCCGCGAGGGTGAGAGACCCGGTTTACGAGTGCGCTGATGTAGGGGAAGCGTCTTCCCCTGCATCAAGAGCGCGGATGCGCCGGCCATTGGTCACAAACCAGAGTTGGCGCTCGCCGGTGCGCACCCATACGCCGGGGTGTTGCAACGATGCCACGACGCCGGGCTGCCAGTCTTCGGCGAAGTCACCGGCAAGGTAAATTTCGACCGCGTCGCCAACCCGGTATTTTTCCGTGAGTCTGAGAGTCACTGGAGTACCCTTTCGTTCCTGGTGTGCAGGTTGCTACCTGCACCCATCATTATACAGGAGGCGGCCATGTCTACCCGCATACACCGGATTCCGGGGCTTGTGCTAACCGATCACGAGTTCACCGTACCGCTGGATTATGACCAGCCGGACGGCGCGCAAATCACGATATTCGCGCGTGAAGTCGTCGCCCCGGGTCGCGAGGATGACGACCTGCCCTGGCTGGTCTTCATGCAGGGCGGTCCCGGCTTCCCCGCTAACCGCCCCATGGGCGCTTCGGGCTGGCTCAAACGCGCCCTGCAGGATTATCGCGTCCTGCTCCTCGACCAACGCGGGACGGGACTCAGCACCCCGATGACGCCGCAGACGCTGGCCGACCTTGCCACGTCGCAAGAGCAGGCCGAGTATATCCGTCTCTTTCGCGCCGACAACATCGTGCGTGACGCCGAGCGCATCCGCCGCGAACTCATCGGTGAGGAGACGTGGAGCGTGCTGGGTCAGAGCTTCGGCGGTTTCTGCGTCACGCATTATCTCTCGGCCGCGCCTGAGGGGTTGAAGGAAGCGCTCTTCACCGGCGGACTGCCGCCGCTCGATCTGCACCCCGACGAGATCTACCGGGCGACCTATCGCCGCGTGTTGGACAAAAACCGGCGCTACTTCGAGCGTTACCCCGAAGACGCTGCGCGCGCCCGCGAGATCGCGGACTATCTGATCGGCCACGATGTCGGTGTATCACCGCGCCGTTTCCAGCAACTCGGCATCGCCTTCGGTTCCAGCACCGGCTTCGAGGAGATTCACTATCTCCTGGAAACCGCCTTTGTGACCCGGCGCTCCGGTCGCGAACTGCGCCAGACCTTCCTGCGCGCCTTCGAGAACCGCTTTTCGTTCGAGACCAACCCCATCTACGCGCTGTTGCACGAAGCGGAATACTGCCAGCGTGAAGCCTCCAATTGGTCAGCCGAGCGGATACGCGGCGAGTACCCTGAGTTCGACCTGGCGTCAGGCGGGCCGGTGCTCTTCACCGGTGAGGTGGTCTACCCGTGGATGTTCGAGGAGTATCCCGCGCTGCAACCGCTCAAGGAGGCCGCTGATCTGCTGGCCGGGTGGGACGGCTGGCCGCGCCTTTATGATCTCAACACGCTGCGCGCCAACACCGTCCCCTGCGCCGCCGTGGCATATTACAACGACATGTACGTCGAACGCGTCTTCTCCGAGCAGGCCGCCGCCGAGATCAAGGGCCTCAAATTGTGGGTGACCAGCGAGTACGAGCACGACGGTTTGCGCGCCGACGGCGAACACATCCTCGACCGGCTGCTGGGCATGATCCACGGCGAGGTGTGATCACCAGACCAACGCCAGGCAGGTGACGCCGCCGTCGGCCCTGGCGAACTCCGACATGGGCACGGGGAGCGGCTCGAAGCCCCGGTCGCGCAGCGCGCCCGCTGTGTGCGGGGAACCCGCGGGCAGCACCACCCGGTCGCCGACCCCCAGCGCGTTCGCCGCATACGCCTCGCCGGGTGGGACGGCAATCACATCAAAATCCGCAAACGCCGGATGGTCTGCGTAATCCTCGACCACCAGTAGAATATTATGACCGACGTAGGTCGCTGCGGTGAGCAGATGCAAATAACCGCTCACCGGGATATCGTAGACGGGCAGCCCCAGGTCGGCCAACGCGACCGTCAACTGCGCGATCCCGGCCCGGTTCGTGCGACCCGACAGCCCGATCAGGATGCGATCCGGCGTCAGCATCACGTCGCCGCCTTCGAGCAGGCCGGGCGCGACGATGCGCGTTTGCGGGAAACGCTCTGACAATGCAGCCGCGAGCGCCGCTTCCTCGCCGCGGCGGCTGGGCGCGACCAACCGGCATATGACGGCCCGTTCACCAATCACCACCGCGGGGTCTTGCACGAAACAACTGTCGGGATGCGCCTCGTCGGGCGGCAGGCGTTCCACGGTTAGGCCCGCAGCAACCAGCGCCGCGCAATACTCGCGGTGTTGCGCCTGGGCCAGCGTCACATCAATCGTCGCGCCCTCGCTGCTGAGCGCCGCCGCGAAGCTCGCTCCCGGCGCACGAACGATCGCATGTTTCACCCCAATATCTCCTTCACGCACCCGGCCACCGCAACGCCGAGTTTCGGCAACTCCTCCGGCGAAAGGTGGATACCGTCGGTCGGATCGGAAACGATGATTTTTCCCGCGTCAAGGAACGCGATGCCGTTTTCTTCAGCCACCGCGCGATAAAAGCGCCCCAATTCTTTTGACTTCTCATCGGCCCCGGCCATCATCCCGGCGAACGGGCCATCACCCACGCACGTCGGAGGCGGGGCAATCAGCAACACCTCAGGCGCCGCGCCGGCAGGGCCGAAATCGGTGCGACGGATCAGTTCCACCAACGCGCCCGCGCCGCTCGCGATATCCCAGGCCGACAGACCGTAGCGGCGCTTCAGGTCGTTCGTCCCCAGCATCACGACCACCAGGTCTACGGGGTGGTGCGATTCGAGGCACGGAATAAGATACTGCTTGCCGTTCTTGTACTCGCCCTCCACCGGGTCGGGCCAGACGGTGGTGCGCCCGTTCAAGCCCTCGGCGATCACCTGGTAATCCGGCCCCAACTCGCGGGCCAGCACACTGGTCCACCGATCGTCAAGCGCGTAGCGTTCACCCCCGGCGGCATTGTAGCCCCAGGTGTTCGAGTCGCCGTAACATAAAACCGTCTTCATCATGCCCTTCCTCTCCTTGCGCGTGATGCCGCGCATTGTATCACATCCGGAGGCGGCTGGGATGGGCGACGGCATCGCCTATTGCGACCGCATCGTCTGTACTTCTGGCGAGAGCATCGCTATAGCGACATCGTCGCCTATCCTATGGCGGTCTGGTCGTCAGATGTACGCCTCCGGCGCTTGTAGCGTGATTTATGTCAATCAAAGCAGGCCGAATTCGCCTTGCACGTGACACGGAACTGGCGACGCGGTCGCCCAGGTATGGCGATACGATCGTCCATCTATGGCGACCATATCGTCAAGAACAAGACTTAATTAACAAGACAGATAGAACAAGAAGGCAAAAAAGTTGCTGTTGTTGTTGATGTTATTTTTAAACAGCAACAGCAATTTACCCCTCCAACTGGAGGGGGTAATTCAATTAGCCCCTTACACCGGAAGGGTAAATGACGCGCTTGACGCGGGGCGGCGAACCGGGTAAAATACACTCGAACATTTGAGCGAATGACACGCGACCAGAGAGAACGCGCTATGGCAAAAACCAAAACCCGTTACGTCTGCCAGACCTGCGGCAGCGCCCAACCGAAGTGGCAGGGCAAATGCCCCGATTGCGGCGAGTGGAATACGCTGATCGAGACGATCGTCCAGGAGTCGGGGCCGGGCCGCATTGCGTCCGTCGCGCCTTCCGGGCTGATCACCGTACCGTTGTCTCTCCCCGACATCCCCGCGGACGGCTACGAACGCATCCCCGTCGCCATCGGCGAGATGAGCCGCGTGCTGGGTGGCGGTATCGTGCCCGGCTCCGTAGTCCTCATCAGCGGCGACCCCGGCATCGGCAAGAGCACGCTGCTCATCCAGCTTTGCGCCGCGCTGGCCGATGGGCCAACCGCGGGGCCGGTGCTTTACGTCTCCGGCGAAGAATCGGCAGCGCAGATTAAGCTGCGCGCCGAACGGCTGGGCATCACCACGCCCAACGTGCTGGTGCTGGCCGATACCCACCTGGAGAGCATCGCGGCGCACATCGAGCAGACGCAGCCGCGCCTGGTGGTCGTGGATTCGGTGCAAAGCATCTACTCCGACGCCATCCAATCGGGCGCGGGCAGCGTGACCCAGGTAAGAGATTGCTCGGCACACCTGTTGCGGCTTGCCAAGGCGCAAACCTTTCCGCTCTTCCTCGTCGGCCACGTGACCAAGGAAGGCTCCATTGCCGGGCCGCGCGTGCTGGAGCACATGGTGGACACCGTGCTCTATCTCGAAGGCGAACGGTTCCACTCGTATCGGTTGCTGCGCTCGGTGAAAAACCGCTTCGGCTCGACCAACGAGGTCGGCGTGTTCGAGATGGCCGAAAAGGGCATGGTCGAGGTACGCAACCCCTCGGAGGCGTTCCTGGCGGAGCGCTTGCCGAACTCGGCGGGGTCGGCCATCGCTGTGACGATGGAAGGCACGCGGCCGATCCTCGTCGAGGTACAGGCGCTGACCAGCGCCACCACCTTCGCCCAACCGCGCCGCACGGCGAACGGCATAGACTTCAACCGTCTCCTGCTCATCACCGCCGTCCTCGGCAAGCGCGCCCACGTGCGCATGGCCGATCAGGACGTGTTCGTCAACGTGGTGGGCGGGCTGGAAGTGAGCGAACCGGCGGCAGACCTGGCGGTGGCTGCGGCGCTGGCGTCCTCGGCGCGCAACCGGCCTGTCGCCGCCGACCTGGCGCTGGTGGGCGAGGTGGGCTTGAGCGGCGAACTCCGTAGCGTCGGGCAGATCGCGCGGCGGCTGAACGAGGCCGCCAAGCTGGGCTTCACGCGCGTCCTCGTCCCCAGGACGGCGCTGCGCGGGCTGGAGCGCCCGCCGGCGGGCCTGGAAATCCTGGGGGCGCGCACGGTGCGCGAGGCGCTGGAGATGGCGCTGATGCCGGGAACGTCTGACCAACGCGACGACGGTTGAGCCAGACACGCGGCGCTATTTGCCCATTTGAACGCGCCGGGCTATAATTCCCGCATTCCCCAGATACACACAACCGATACCGTCGCACACCCTATCCCGACCGGAACGGCCCGGTGGATAGGGCTTTTGGCTTTGCGGCTCAGGCATAATGGAGGAATGCGCATGAAACCGTTAGACTTGTTTAGCGCCGAAGCGTTGACATTTGATGACCTCTTGCTCGTACCCGGCTTCGCCGAGGTGTTACCCTCCGGCGTCAGCCTCAAGACGCCCCTGCACGAAAAACTCCCGTTGAATATCCCCGTCCTGTCCGCGGCCATGGACACCGTGACCGAGGCCGCGCTGGCGATTGCGCTGGCGCGCCAGGGCGGGCTGGGCATCATTCATCGCAACCTGAGCCCGGAAGACCAGGCCGCCGAGGTGGACAAGGTGAAACGCAGCGAGTCGGGGATGATCACGGACCCGATCACGCTGGGGCCGGATGCGCCGCTGCGCGAGGCCGAAGCGATCATGTCGCGCTACCACATCGCGGGCGTGCCGATCACCACCGAGGACGGTAAGCTGGTGGGCATCCTCACCAACCGCGACATCCGGTTTGCCACCGATCACGATGCGCCGGTGCGCAGCTACATGACCTCCGAGGGCCTGATCACCGCTCCCATAGGGACCTCGCTGGAAGAAGCTAAACACATCCTCCACGAACATCGCATCGAAAAGCTGCCCATCGTAGACGCGGATTTCAACCTTAAGGGCTTAATTACTTACAAAGATATCCTCAAAAAACAGGACTTCCCGGCCGCGGCGACAGATAGCCGCGGCCGTCTGCTGGCGGGGGCGGCCATCGGCGTGGGCGCGGAACTGGACGCACGCATTGAACTGCTGATGGACGCCGGGGTAGATGCTTTCGCCGTGGACACCGCGCACGGCCATTCCGCCAACGTGCTCAAGGCCATTCGCCGCGTGAAGATGATCGCGCCGGAAATGCCGGTGCTGGCGGGCAACGTGGTCACTGCGGAAGGGGCCGAGGCGCTGATCGAAGCCGGGGCGGATGCGATCAAGGTGGGTGTGGGGGCCGGTTCGATTTGCACAACGCGCATCGTCGCGGGCGTGGGCGTGCCGCAGATCACCGCGATCACGGAATGCTCGGACGCGGCGCGGCGACATGGCATCCCGCTCATCGCCGATGGTGGGATCAAATATTCCGGCGATATCGTGAAGGCGCTGGCCGCCGGGGCCGATGCGGTGATGCTCGGCTCGCTGCTCGCCGGGTTGGAGGAATCGCCGGGCGAGATCGTCATTTACGAGGGGCGCCGCTTCAAGGAATATCGCGGCATGGGTTCGGTAGGCGCGATGCGCGGACGGGCGAACGACCGCTACGCATCGGGGCAGGGCATCCTCGCTGGCAAAACCGTGCCGGAAGGGATCGAGGGGCAGGTACCCTATAAGGGCTATCTGGCCGACTACGTGTTCCAGTTGATGGGCGGGCTGCGCGCCGGCATGGGCTACGTCGGGGCCGCGGATCTTGCGGAACTGCGCGACAAAGCGCGCTTCGTCCGTATCACCAACGCGGGGCTGATCGAGAGCCACCCACATGGGGTCTTCATCACCAAGGAAGCCCCCAACTACCAGGCGCCGGCGGATTAACCGATGATTTATCGCGTCGCAGTGAACACCCGCGCCGAGATGACCGATGCGCGCGGCGCGGCCCTCGGCCGCCAGGCCGAGGCGTTAGGCGTCCACGGCCTCGAACGGATCGCCGTTGCAGATCTCTACTTCCTCGATGGCGTGCTGGATGAGGCTGCCGTTGAAGCCCTTGCACGCGATCTGTTATGCGATCCGGTGGTAGAAGAGACAACCTGGGCAGCGCTGCCGCTAAAAGGGTGTGGAGCGGCCGCGCCCGGCGAGTTGGTCATCGAAGTGGCACTGCTGCCGGGCGTCACCGACAGCGTGGCCGAGAACCTGTTGGCGGCGGCGCATCTGATGGGCGCGGCGGGATTGGAGCGCGCGGCCACCGGCCATCGTTACGCCATGCGGGGCGAGATCGGCGACGCCGCGGCGAAACGGCTGGCCGCCGGGCTGCTCGCCAACCCGGTGATTCAATCCTACGCCATCAATTGTTTGATCGAACCGCCCTTCCTGGCTCCCCAGCCGGTAGACGCCACGGTCGAGGTCATAAAGCTTACCGGGGTCGGCGACGCGGCGCTTGAGGCCATCAGCAAAGATCGCCGGCTCTCGCTCGACCTCGCCGAGATGCAGGCGATTCAGCGCTATTATCACGTGGAGGGGCGCGAGCCCACCGACGTGGAACTGGAAATGCTGGCGCAAACCTGGTCGGAGCATTGCGTCCACAAGACTTTCAAGGCGCTGATTGATTACCGTGAGCTGGACGCGCAGGGCGCAATCATTCCCGGTTCGGTGCGCGTGGTGGATTCGCTGCTCAACACCTACATTCGTGCGGCGACCGACGCCATCGCCAAACCGTGGGTCTATTCGGCGTTCGTGGACAACGCCGGCATCATCGCTTTCGACGACTATTTTGACCTCGCCTTCAAGGCCGAGACGCATAATCACCCCTCCGCGCTGGAACCGTTCGGCGGCGCAAACACCGGCGTGGGCGGCGTCATCCGCGACGTGATCGGCGTCAGCGCGCGGCCCATCGCCAACACCGATGTGCTCTGCTTCGGCCCGCCCGATTTTCCTCTTTCAGAACTACCTGCGGGGGTCTTGCACCCACAACGCATCGCCGACGGCGTCATCGCGGGGGTGGAAGATTACGGCAACAAGATGGGCATTCCTACCGTCAACGGGGCCATCCTGTATGACAATGGCTACACGGCGAACCCGCTCGTGTTCTGCGGCTGCCTGGGTATCCTGCCGCATGGTTCGCACCGGAATGAGCCGCAGCCGGGCGATCTCGTCGTGGTGGTGGGCGGGCGCACCGGACGCGACGGTATCCGCGGGGCGACCTTCTCCTCGATGGAGATGGATCACGAGACAAGTGAGATCGCCGGCAGCGCGGTGCAGATCGGCCACCCCATCCACGAGAAGCAGGCGCTGGAAGCCGTGATGTTGGCCCGCGATGCCGGCCTGTACACCGCCATCACCGATTGCGGGGCAGGCGGCCTGTCCTCGGCCATCGGCGAGATGGGCGCGGAGTTGGGTGCGGAGATCCACCTGGATCGCGTCCCGCTCAAATACAGCGGGTTGCGACCCTGGGAGATCTGGCTCAGCGAGGCGCAGGAACGCATGGTGCTGGCGATCCCCCCGGCGCATTGGCCCGCTTTCGAGCAAATTTGCGCGGGGCTGGACATCGAGGCGACCGCGCTGGGGACGTTCACCGGCGATGGGCGGCTGGTGCTGCGCTACGAGGGCTGCGTGGTGGGCGACCTGTCCGCGGCGTTCCTGCACGGCGGCATCCCGCGGCGACATCTGCGCGCCGAGTGGCAGCGGCCTGCTGAGACGGACGCAGGCGTCGCCATCTCAGTCACTGCCGGTGATCTGATGGCCTTGCTCGCCCAACCCGACACCCGCAGCAAAGAGGACGTCGTGCGCCTGTACGACCATGAGGTGCAGGGCGGCGCGGTCGTCAAGCCGTTCGTCGGCGCGCAGGCGGCGGGGCCGGGTGACGCGGCGGTGCTCGACCTGCGGTTCCAGAGGGAATTGGGGACGCTGACGAGCGCGAAGGACGCGGATGGTGCAGAGAAGGTTCCCGGCGTGGCGCTATCGTGCGGCGTGAATCCGCATTACGGCGATCTCGACCCGTATCGCATGGCGTGGGCCGCGGTGGATGAGGCGATGCGCAATTGCGTCGCCGTGGGGGCCGACCCCGACCATGTGGCCCTGCTGGACAACTTCTGCTGGGGCAACCCGGCCCTGCCCGACCGGTTGGGCAGCCTCGTGAAGTGCGCGCAGGGTTGCTATGATGCTGCGGTCGCCTATGGCGCGCCCTTCATCTCCGGCAAGGACAGCCTGAACAACGAATACCTGGGGCAGGACGGCACGAAGCACGCCATCCCCGGCACGCTGCTGATCTCCGCGCTGGGCATCGTCCCCGATGTGGGGGCCACGGTCACGATGGACCTCAAGGCCGCAGGCGACCGGCTCTACGTGCTGGGAGAGACGCGTGACGAGATGGGCGGATCGGCGCTATACCGGGCGCGCGGATTGGCGGGCGGCCAACCGCCGGGGCCGTCCGCGGACGGGCCGGAACTGCTCCGGCGGCTGCATCAGGCCATACGGCCGGGGCTCGTCCGCGCCTGTCACGACCTTTCGGAAGGCGGATTAGCCGTCGCTGCGGCAGAGATGGCGCTGGCAGGCGGGCTCGGGCTGGAGTTGCGGCTGGGCGAGATGCCACAGGGCGAAAGCCTCACCGACACCGCGCTGGCCTTCAGCGAATCGTTGAGCCGCTTCATCGTCGAGGTGACGGAGGCGAATGCGGAGCGCTTCGAGGCGCAGATGGCCGGTCTGCCCTGCACATACGCCGGGCACGTCAGCGCCGATGATCGGGTGACTTTGTTGGGCAGCGACGGAAGCCTTGTCATCGAGACCACTCTGGCTGGCATCGAACACGCGTGGCGGGGACATCTGGCATGAGCAATCACAAACCACCCGTCTTGATTCTGCACGCGACCGGCACAAACCGCGATCGCGAGGCGGCCTGGGCCTGCGAGCTGGCCGGCGGCGCGCCCGAGATCGTCCACGTCAACCGTCTGATTTCAGGTGAAACAAGTTTAGAAGACTACCGGATGCTGGTGCTGCCCGGCGGATTCTCTTACGGCGACGACCTGGGCGCGGGCAAACTGTGGGCCGTGGCGCTGGCGGGACGCTTGGCCGATGCGCTCACCGACTTCGTTGCGCGCGGGCGGCCTGTGCTGGGTATTTGCAACGGGTTTCAGGCGCTGGTCAAGGCCGGATTGTTGCCTGGAGCCATGGATGGCACAAACAGGGCGGCGACGCTGACCCGTAATGATTCGGGGCGGTTCGAGTGCCGGTGGGTCTATCTGCAACCGCAAGCAGATAGCCCGTGCGTCTTCACGCGCGAGTTGACCGAGCCGATTTTCTGCCCGGTGGCGCACGGCGAGGGCAAGTTCGTGACCCGCGACGCGGCCACGTTCGCGGCGCTGACGGCGAACAGGCAGGCGGCGCTGTGCTATACCGGCCCGGGCGGCACGGCGGCAGGATATCCCTGGAATCCCAACGGCTCGCAGGGCGATATCGCCGGGGTGTGCAATGCACGCGGCAACGTGTTCGGGCTGATGCCGCACCCGGAGAATCACCTGATCGCGGAACAACATCCGCACTACCATCGCGGCGTGACCGGCATGTCGGGGCTGCCGCTCTTCCGCAATGGTATTCTCTACGCAGCAGGACTTTGAAATTTAGCCACGAATTACACGAATGACGAATCTGAAATCTAAAAAGTCCGTATAATTCGTGAAATTTGTGGCAAAAAAGGGGTAGTCAAACATGACCGTTACAGCAATCGTTGGGGCGCAGTGGGGCGATGAGGGCAAGGGGCGCATCGTGGATTACCTGGCGCAGCGCGCCGATATGGTGATCCGCTTTCAGGGCGGCGACAATGCCGGGCACACGGTGGTCAACCGGTTCGGCGTATTCAAGCTGCACCTGATCCCCTCCGGTATCTTCAACCCGCGGACGCGCTGCATCATCGGGACGGCGACGGTGGTCAACCCGGACAGCCTGCTGGATGAGATGGCGCAGGTGGCCGCGGCGGGCGTGTCGCTGGATAACCTGTGGCTCTCCGAACGCGCCCACGTGGTGCTGCCCTATCACCGGATGCTGGACGGACTCGAAGAGTCGGCGCGCGGCGCGGGGCAGATCGGCACCACGAAGCGCGGCATTGGCCCGGCCTATGCCGACAAGGCGTCGCGCAACGGCGTCCGGCTGGGCGACCTGACACGCCCGGACTATTTGCGGCAACGGCTCGAGCGGGCATTGGAATTGAAAAACCGCGAGCTGAGCTTCTTCGGCCAACCGCCGCTCGCGCTGGATGACCTGATGACGCAGGCGCTGGCGTGGGGCGAGGCGCTGGGGCCACGCATCGTGGACACCCTGCCGATGGTGCAGGAGGCGGTGCAAACCGGTCAACACGTGCTGCTCGAGGGTCAACTGGGAGTGATGCGCGACCTCGATTGGGGCATCTATCCCTACGTCACCTCCTCGAACCCGATCGCCGGTTTTGGCGCGGTGGGAGCGGGGCTGCCGCCGACCGCGGTCAATCAGGTGGTCGGCGTGGTCAAGGCCTACTCGACGGCGGTGGGCGCGGGGCCGTTCCCGGTGGAACTCTCGGACGGCGACGGCGCGCAACTGCGGGACGTGGGGCAGGAATACGGCGCGACCACGGGTCGCCCGCGCCGCTGCGGCTGGTTCGACGGCGTCGCCATCAAACACGCGACCTGGCTTAATGGTTTCACCGGCCTCGCCGTCACCAAGCTGGACGTGCTGGACGACTTCGCGGAACTGAAGATATGCACGGGCTATGACCTCGACGGCGAAATTCTCAATCGCGTGCCCGACACGCCCGACCTGGAACGCGTGACCCCGGTCTACGAGACGTGGCCCGGCTGGTGCGCGCCGACCACGGAGGCCCGCGCCTGGGACGATCTGCCGAAGGCCGCCCGCGTCTATCTGCACCGCATCGCCGAACTGGCCGGCGTCCCGATCCAGTATATTTCGGTGGGCGCGGAACGCGAACAGTTGATTGTGATGGCGGCATGAGCGACGAAATCTCTTTCGGCCACGACGCGTATCTTTCGCCGTTCACCTGGCGCTACGGCTCGCCGGAGATGCGCGCCCTGTGGAGCGAGGCGCACAAACGGCGGCTGTGGCGGCGCATCTGGGTGGCGCTGGCCGAGGCGGAAGAAGCGGCCGGGCTGGTGACTGCCGAACAGGTCGCTGACCTGCGCGCCCACGCCGAAGAGATCAACCTGGCGCGCGCGCAGGAGATCGAGGCCGAGATTCACCACGACCTGATGGCCGAAGTACACACCTACGCGGAACAGTGCGCCATTGGCGGCGGCATCATCCACCTGGGCGCGACCTCCATGGATATCGAAGACAATGCCGACGCCATGCGGGTGCGCGACGCGCTCGACCTGGTGTTGGCGCGCCTCGACGCGCTGTTGCTCGCCTTCGCCGCGCAGATCGAGCACTACGCGGATACGGCGACGATGGCCTTCACGCACCTGCAACCCGCCGAACCAACCACTATTGGCTACCGGCTGGCACAGTACGGGCAGGATTTGCTGGCGGACCGGCAGGAAATTATTGACATAAGGGCAAGGTTGCGCGGCAAGGGCTTCAAGGGTGCGGTGGGCACGTCAGCTTCTTACGGTCAACTGCTGCGGGACACCGGTATGACGCCCGCGCAGATGGAAGCGCGGGTGATGGCGGGGCTTGGGTTGGAAGCCGCGCCGGTTGCTACGCAGACCTATCCGCGCAAACAGGATTATCGCGTCCTGTCGGCGCTGGCGGGGCTGGGCGGGACGCTCTACAAGTTCGCCTTCGACCTGCGTGTGCTGCAATCGCCGCCCATCGGTGAATGGGCCGAGCCGTTCGGGGCGCGGCAAGTCGGGTCGAGCGCGATGCCGTTCAAGCGCAACCCGATTCATTCGGAGAATATGGATAGCCTGGCGCGGCTGCTGGCCGCCCTGCCGCGCGTCGCGTGGGACAACGCGGCCCACAGCCTGCTGGAGCGTACGTTGGACGACTCGGCCAACCGGCGCACCCTGCTGCCGGAGGCGTTCCTGATTGTCGATGAGTTGCTGCGGCGCGGGCAGCGGCTGATCGAGGGGTTGCAGGTGCGCCCGGAGGCGACCGCGCGGCTGCTGGACACCTATGGCGTCTTCGCGGCCACCGAGCGGCTGCTGATGGAGTGCGTCAAGCGCGGGGGCGACCGGCAGGTGCTCCACGAGGTGATCCGCGACCGTTCGCTGGCGGCCTGGGCCGAGGTGCAGGCGGGCCGGCCCAACCCGCTGCGCGACCTGCTGCGCGCCGATCCTGAGATCATGCGCTACGCGACCCCGGAAGAGGTAGACGCGTGGCTCGACGCAGAGGATTACGTCGGCGACGCGCCGGAGCGCGCACGCGCGCTGGCCGCGACGATTCGTGCGACGTGTTGAGCACCGGCTCGTAGTGCGCAGTTCTCTGCGCAAGGGGTTCGCAAACCGAACAAGACCGGAAGAGCGCAAGGAACTGCGCACTACAAACGGGAGAGTGTGAGTATGCTGACGACCGAACAGATTATCGAGGCCATTCCGTATGCCCTGACGCGCGTGGACTTGCCCAACCTGGGGCCGCGTACCGAAGGCAAGGTGCGCGACATCTACCGCGCCGGGCCGGACCGCGTGCTGATCACCACCGACCGGGTGTCGGCTTTCGACCGCGTGCTGGGCACGATCCCGTTCAAGGGACAGGTGCTCAACCAGCTCAGCGCGTGGTGGTTCGATCAGACGCGCGACATCGTGGCGAACCACGTGATCTCCGTGTCCGACCCCAACGTGACGCTGGCGCGCGAAGCGGAAGCCCTGCCCGTCGAAGTGATCGTGCGTGGGTACATCACCGGCGTCACCTCCACCTCGCTGTGGACGCTCTACGATCAGGGGGTGGCGCTGCCCTATGGGTTGAGCTTGCCGGCGGGATTGCACAAGAACGACCCGCTGCCCCAGGCGGTCATCACGCCGACCACGAAGGCGACGGGCGGCGCGCACGACGAACGGCTGACCAGCGCGGAGGTCGTGCAGCATGGGCTGGTGGCCGCCGACCTTTGGGATGAGGTGCAGGCGGCGGCGCTGGCGGTGTTCCGGCGCGGGCAAGAGGTGGCCGCGCGCGCCGGCTTGATCCTGGTGGACACGAAATATGAGTTCGGTCTGATTGACGGATGCCCCGCGCTGATTGACGAAGTACACACGCCCGATTCGAGTCGTTACTGGGTGCGGGAGAGCTACGATGCCGTGCAGGGCACGGGTCGGGAGCCGGAGAACTTCGACAAGGAGTTCCTGCGCATCTGGTTCGCCGAGCGCGGCTATCGCGGCGACGGGCAGCCACCCGCCATGCCGGATGACTTCGTCGCCGCCGTCGCGCAACGGTACATCGCCGCGTTCGAGCGATTGACCGGGGAGACGTTCCTTCCCGGCGCTCAGCCTGCTGCGCAACGCATCGCAGGCGCGCTGGCAAACCTCAGCGCCTGATTCCAACAACCCGTAGTTTAGGGCCTTGTGCCCGTTGTAGGCGCACACAAGGGGCTAAACTACCAGTCTTGTACCACTCAGGGAGCCTGTTATGTCACTCGTACCGATCATCATGGGGTCGAAGGCCGATCTAGAACACGCGGAGGCCATCGCGCTGGCGCTGGACGCGTTTGAAATTGCATCTGAGATACGCATTGCCTCGGCGCACAAGTCGGCGCGCTACCTGCTCGAGATGCTCGCGACCTACGAGGCGGATCCGCAACCGAAAATCTATATCACCGTGGCGGGCCGCTCGAACGCGCTGAGCGGCATGGTGGACGCGAACGTCACATCACCGGTGATCGCCTGCCCACCCTACTCCGATCGCTTCGGCGGGGCCGACCTGTATTCGTCGCTGCGGATGCCGTCGGGCGTCGCGCCGGCGGTGGTGTTGGAGCCGGGCGGGGCGGCGCTGCTGGCCGCCAAGATATTGGCGTTGGGCGACCCGGCGCTGCGCGAGAAGGTCGCTGTCGCGCAGCGCGACGCGTCGCAGCAGATTGCTGAGGACGACGCAAGATTGCACGCTGCCGGCTAATACGTCTGTAGAAGCCTTTCGCTTCAGGAAAAGAATATGTCCGATATCCGTACTACTGATTTCGACGACACGCTCGATCGCCCAAGCGAAGAATGTGGGGTCTTCGGCATCTACGCCGACGAGGCGGATGCCGCCCGCATGACCTTCTTTGCGCTCTACGCACTGCAACATCGCGGCCAGGAAAGCACCGGCATCGCATCGAGCGATGGGCGCGCGGCCTATGTGTACAAGAACATGGGGCTGGTCTCGCAAGTGTTCACAGAGGAGCACCTGCGGCCGTTGAAAGGCCGCCTCGCCATCGGCCACAACCGTTATTCCACCAGCGGCTCGTCGCACATACGCAACGCACAACCGTACCTGATCGAGACGATGCACGGCCCGCTGGGGGTCGGTCACAACGGCAACCTGACCAACATCCTCTCGCTGCGCCGCCAGTTGCTGGAACGCGGCGTCGGGCTGATCTCCTCCAGCGACAGCGAGGTCATCACCCAGATGTTGGCCGCGCCGCCCTCGTGCGGCGAGCCGCACGGCCCCGAATGGGAGGCGCGCATTACCGCCTTCATGGCCGAGGCCGAGGGCGCATACTCGCTCGTAATCCTCACGAACGACGCCGTCTTCGGGGTGCGCGACCCGTGGGGGTTGCGTCCGCTCTGCATTGGTGAGCTGAATCACGGCGATTGCGGTTACGTGGTCGCATCGGAATCGTGCGCGCTGGGCACCATCGGGGCGCGCTTCCTGCGCGAGGTGCAGCCGGGCGAGATCGTGCGCCTCGACAAGGACGGCTTGCACTCGATCATGGGGCGCGCGCCGGAACGCAAGTCGCTCTGCGTATTCGAGTACGTCTATTTTGCGCGCCCCGACTCGGCGCTCGAAAATCAATCGGTTCACCTCGTGCGTCAGCGGCTGGGCGAGCAACTGGCCCGCGAGGCGCCGGTTGACGCGGATATCGTTTTCGGCGTCCCCGACTCCGCGACGCCCGCGGCCATCGGCTACGCGGCCGCGTCCGGCATCCCCTACACAGAGGGGCTTACCAAGAACCGTTACATCGGGCGTACCTTCATCCAGCCCGACGACCGGTTGCGACAGGTCGGCGTCCACCTGAAGTTCAACCCGCTGACCGACAATCTGCGCGGCAAGCGCGTGGTGCTGGTAGACGACTCCATCGTGCGGGGGCACACGGCCCGCCCGCTCATCAACCTGGTGCGTGAGGGCGGAGCCAGCGAGGTACACGTGCGAGTGTCGTCGCCGCCGGTGCGCCACCCCTGCTTCATGGGCATTGACATGGCAACCCACGAGGAGTTGCTCGCCAACGGCAGGACGGTGGAAGAGATGCGCGACCTGATCGGCGCGGACAGCCTGGCGTTCCTGTCGCACGAGGGGATGATGCGCGCCGTCACGGATCCAAGAAGCAAAACGGCGGGCTATTGCAGCGCCTGCTTCACCGGCAAGTATCCCATTCGGCTGGAAGAGTTCTGGGTGCGCCAGGCACATGAGAAACTGGCCTTTGAGAATGTCTGGGGGTAAGCCATGTCGCCTGTGAACATCCTGATTGTCGGCGGCGGCGGGCGCGAGCACGCGCTGGCCTGGAAGCTGGCGCAATCGCCGCGCGCCGGGTGCATCTGGTGCGCCCCTGGCAACGGCGGAACCGACGCGTGCAATCCCAACCCCGGCGCACCGATCGCCAACGTGGACCTCGCTGAAACGGATTTCGCCGGACTGATCGCCTTCGCCCGGCAAGAGCAAATCGGGTTGATGGTAGTCGGGCCGGAAGCGCCGCTGGCGGACGGGATCGTGGATGCGTTCGAGGACGCCGGGCTGCGCGTCTTCGGCCCCACGCAGCGCGCTGCGCAAATCGAGGCTTCGAAAGCCTTTGCGAAGGCGTTCATGGACCGCCACGCCATCCCCACTGGGCGCTACGCGACGTTTGACGACCATGCGGCCGCGCTCGCTCACCTGCGGGCTGTCACGTACCCGGTGGTCATCAAGGCGTCGGGGCTGGCGGCGGGCAAGGGCGTCATCGTACCGGAAACTTTGCAAAAAGCCGAGGATGCGCTCCACCAGATCATGATAGAGCGGGCCTTCGGCGATGCAGGCGCGGAAGTGTTGATCGAGGAGCGGTTGACGGGGCCGGAGGTGTCGCTGCTGGCGTTCTCCGACGGACGAACGATCATCCCGATGCCGCCGGCTCAGGATCACAAGCGCGAGCTGGATGGCGACCTGGGCCCAAACACCGGCGGGATGGGCGCGTATGCGCCCGCGCCGTGGGTGACCGAGCGCGACCTCGCGGCGTGGACGCGCACCATCCTGCAACCGACCGTGGACGGGATGCGCCGCGAAGGCATCCCATATAAGGGCATCCTCTACGCCGGGCTGATGCTGACGCCCGACGGGTCGAAGGTGCTGGAGTTCAACTGCCGCTTCGGCGACCCCGAGACCCAGGTCATCCTGCCGCTATTGGAGAGCGACCTACTGGATATTCTGACTGCTTGTACAGAGGAGCGGCTGGCTGAGACTGAAGTGCGCTGGCGCGACGGCGCGGCGGCGACCGTTGTGGCAGCGTCAGGCGGCTATCCGGGCAGCTACGCGAGGGGGCTGCCGATCACTGGGATGGAGGACGCCGGGGCGATTCCGGGCGCGGCGGTGTTCCACGCGGGCACGCGCCGGGATGATGATGGCACGTTGTTGACCAACGGGGGGCGCGTCCTGGCGGTCACGGGCATCGGCCCCACGCTGGATGAGGCGCTCATCACGGCCTACCGTGGTATCCACGCGATTCGCTTTGATGGGATGCACTACCGGCGCGATATCGGCAAGGGCGCATGCCCCGCAGCGCCGGCGCGGGAGCGCAAGGCTACGGTGTCATCCGCATATCGCGACGCGGGCGTGGATATTGACGCGGGGGCGCGGGCCATCGAACTGATGAAAGACGCTGTGTGCGCCACCTACGGGCCGGAAGTACTGCTCGGCATCGGGGCGTTCGGCGGACTCTTCGATGCGTCGGCGCTGAAAGCGATGGCCGCGCCGGTGCTGGTCGCTTCGACCGATGGCGTGGGCACAAAAACAAAGATCGCCGCGATGCTGGGGCACTACGACTCCATCGGGCAGGATATCGTCAACCACTGTATCAACGACATCCTGGTGCAGGGCGCGCGGCCCCTCTTCTTCATGGACTACATCGCGATGGCGAAGCTTGATCCGGTGATGGTGGCCGAGGTCGTGCGCGGGTGCGCCGAAGCGTGTCGCCTGGCCGGGTGCGCCCTACTAGGCGGCGAGACGGCGGAGATGCCCGGCGTGTACGCGCCCGGTGAGTTCGACCTGGTGGGGACCATCGTCGGCGCGGTGGAGCGGGAGCGCATCATTGATGGGGGCCGCATCACGCCGGGCGACGCCGTGCTGGGGCTGGCCTCCAACGGGCTGCACACCAACGGCTACTCGCTGGCGCGGCGCGTGCTGGCCGACGCCGATTTGGCGACAACGCCGGATGGGCACAACATCACCCTGGGTGATGCGCTGCTGGCCCCACACCGCAATTACCTGCGCGAGGTTGAGACGCTGGAAGGCGCGGGCGTTGACATTAAGGGGCTGGCGCACATTACCGGCGGCGGGCTGATAGACAACCCGCCGCGCATCCTGCCCGCGGGGTGCGCCCTGCGGCTCGACCGAGGGAGCTGGCCCGCCCCGCCGTTGTTTGAGCTGATTCAACAACTCGGCGGGATAGATTCTCTTGAAATGGCACGCGTCTTCAACCTGGGGCTGGGGATGCTGGTCGTCACGCTTGCCGACCAGACCGACGCGGCGCTCAGTGCGCTGGGCCAGGATGCCTGGTGCGTCGGTGAGATCGTCGCGCGGGGGGATGGCCCCGCGGTGGAGTTCGATCATGACTGAAGCCCGGCTGGTTGTGCTGATTTCCGGCGGCGGCACCAATCTGCAAGCCATCATGGACGCGGCGGCGAGCGGCGCGCTCCCCGTGCAGGTGGCCCTGGTGCTCTGCAACCGGCGCGACGCCTACGGGTTGCACCGCGCCACGCTGGCAGGCATCGCGACGCGCTACTTCCCGTTGAAGGCGTATCACGACGCGGGCAAGACACGCGAAGAGTATGACCGCGACCTCGCGCAAACCATCAACGAGCACGCGCCGGATCTTATAGTGCTGGCCGGGTGGCTGCACATCCTCAGCCCGGCGTTCCTCGAAGCCGTGACGGCGCGCGTCCTGAATCTGCACCCTGCGCTGCCCGGTACGTATCCCGGCATGAACGTCATTCGCTACGCCTATGAGGCGGCGCAGCGCGGCGAGATTGA